>DCWO01000176.1:843-33370 GCA_002328865.1 Dehalococcoidia bacterium UBA2160
TCCGGAACAATCATGGATCGAGTGGTCGATGGCAAGATCGTCGAGATGTGGCACCGCCCCGACTTCCTGCGTATGCTGATACAGATCGGCGCGGTTCCCGACGACATGATGGGCGCGTAAAGAGCCGCGAATCGTGCGGACACCTTCGACGTCCTTGGAATGAACGGGTCTCGTGACCGATTTCAGTTGAGAATAAGCACGCTGCGGCGATAGGTGCATCACATCGGAGCTTAGGCAGTATGAATATCCTGGGAATCGAGACCTCGTGTGACGAGACCGCGGCCGCGGTTATCGAGGACGGCGTAGCCATCCGGTCGAACGTCATCGCGTCGCAGGAGGAGCTTCACGCACAGTACGGCGGCATCGTGCCGGAGATCGCGTCGCGGCAGCACATGAAGGCGATGATGCCGGTCGTGCAGCAAGCGCTGCAGCAAGCGGATGTCGAGCTCGGAAAGCTGGACGGCGTCGCCGTGACTCACGGGCCGGGCCTGGCGGGCTCGTTGCTGGTCGGGGTCAACTCGGCTAAAGGGCTTGCGCTGTCCCACGACATCCCATTCATCGGCGTGAACCATCTTGAGGGACACATATACGCTTCTTGGCTTGAGGACGATGTTGATCCGTCAGTCGAACCCGGATTTCCGCTGATGTGTCTGATCACCTCCGGGGGCCATACGGACCTGATCGTGATGAGGGGCCACGGCGACTACACGCTGATAGGGCGTACGAGAGACGACGCCGCTGGCGAGGCGTTCGACAAGGCGGCGCGAGTACTTGGACTGGGTTTTCCCGGCGGCCCTGCCATCCAGCGGGCCGCGGAGTCCGGCACTGGCGCCGAGCCCAGGTTGCCTCGGCCGTCGGTGAAAGGCTCGCTGGACTTCAGCTTCAGCGGACTCAAGACCGCGGTGCTGAGGAGGGCGGAGGAGAAAGGCCTGTACCCGCCGCCCAAGAACGGCGAGCTGGACCCTCAACAGGTCGCCGAGGTCTCGCAAGCGTTCCAGGAGGCGATGGTCGACTGCATGGTGACGAGAACGCTGAAAGCCGCTGAAGACCATGGTGTTCGGGGAATCCTGTTGGGCGGAGGGGTTGCTTCGAATTCGCACCTGAGACGGCAGATGGCAGACAAGTCACCGGTGCAGGTGGTGGTCCCGCGGCCCGCGTTATGCACCGACAACGGCGCGATGATCGGCGCGGCCGCGTTCTTCCACCTCAGGGGTGGGGCGCGGCGAAGCTGGGACCTGGACGTCGTGCCAGGCCTCCGGTTGGGCTAACGTGGGGCGAACGACCGGTGGCTGCCGTTCCTGCTCCCATTGGATGCCTTGATCTGGAACATCCTGCTGATAAACGAGTTCACGTCGTCGGCGTCATCGTCCGGCCCGTAGGACCAGTTAATCTCAGTGGCGCCTGCTTTGAATATCGCGGTGGGCCTGCCGGGTTCGGTCAGTTGGTTCACTATCAGGTAAACGCCCATCAGCAGCACCACGGCCGATGCCCCAAGGCGAATCACTGAGTTTTCCATTGTGGCGAACAGCACGAATGCCAACACGAACGCGAGGGCGGCCCAGAGATACGAGGCGATTCCGCGCCGGTAGCTGGCGATCTCGACCGAGACGATGTCTTCAACGGCCGCCATGACAACCCGACGTTTCTTTTGCGGTCCGCTCAGATGAATCACCCTGGTGTCGGTCAGCAACAGCGCTTCAGGGTACTTGGACGACGGTCTGCCCGCGGGATCGGCGACGTTGATCGCGAAGGCGATGTCTTCGCCTTCCATCAGCCGAACGTCTTTGAACCCGAACTCCGTAAGCTCCAAACCGGACTCCTTGGCGCCATGATCCCACGCCCATGTTATCAAATTGGCGCTTGATGAGGTTCGCCTACAGGCGATTGACGGCAACTGCGCCGTTCTTCATGACCAGACGCACGCTCGCGCCCTTTTCCAGCGTTGACACATCTGCCAACGGGTCCTGATCGACAAGAACGAGGTCGGCGCGCTTGCCTTTCTCGACCGTACCGACGCTGCCCTCGATGCCAAGGCATTCCGCGGCGCGGGAGGTGGCGGCGGCCAGCGCGTCGGCCGGGGGCATTCCGGCGGCTGCCAAGCAAGATATCTCTTGAGCGTTGTTGCAATGCACCCAGCCACCGGCGTCGGTCCCGGCAACGATCTTCACTCCGGCTTCCATCGCCAATTCCAGGCTTCGGATGTGATGCTGTGTGAGTTCCTCCGAACGGGCCCGTCCGTGAGGAGTGCCTTGTGCCCTGTGGTAGATGTAAACGCTGAACGTGGGGATGTAGAAGATGTTCTTCTCGACCATCATGTGGACAAGGTCAGGGTCTTCGTCGAGGTGCGTCCCATGCTCGATCGAGTCGACGCCGGCCTCGATGGCGACGCGCAGACCGGGTCCGCCCAAAGCATGGCACATCACGCGTTTGCCGATCGAGTGGGCCTCGTCGACCAGAGCGGCCAGTTCTTCCGGCCTCATGTTCGTGTCCTTGGGCCCCAAGCCCGGACGGGAACTCGCGCCGCCTGTGGTCCCGGTTTTGATAGCGTTGGCGCCGGCCAATGCCATCTGTCGCACCCGGTGACGCATCTCGTCCGGGCCGTCGGCCACCCCGTCGGGCAGCGACGGGTTGGGCGGCGCCGGGTGATGGTAGCCGGAAGGGCTGGCGTGGTCGCCGATGCCGCCGGTCGGCGTAATGACGTCGAGCACAACCTGAAGACTCGGCCCCGGGATCAACCCTTCGTCGACGGCGGTCCTGAAACCGGCGTCCAACCCGCCGGCGTCCCGAACCGTCGTGTAGCCGGTGTGCAGCGTCTGCTCCAAGACGGATGCGATGCGCATATGACGGAGGCTGCTTGGTTCTGTGAGACCCCACTTGTCGGCAAGGCCATAGCCGAACGAGCTCAAGTGATCGTGACAGTCGATCAATCCCGGCATCAACGTCATGCCGCCGGCGTCGATGCGTTCCGCGCCGTTGGGGACCGGACGGGCGCCCGCCGGCGAGACCTCGACGATTTCGCCGTCGTTAACGAAAACGTCCATTCCTTCCCTGGGCCCGGCGCCGGTCCCGTCGATCAGTCTGGCTCCGCTAATGACGATCAATTTGTTCCTCCGTCGTGTTCGGATCGAGCATGACCGAATATAACACCAGCGGGCAATAAGTCCAATCCGCGTCGGCCCGCGACGCTGCGACGAACGATAGACCGACACTCGCTTCTGTGGTATCGTCGGTCTGAAAATTAGCACGTCTCGCATTCCGTTGACTCAGGGTGTTGTAACCATGGAACGACCCGTATTCAAGCCTGTAGGGACTCCCGTCGAAGAGCTGGACACGCCCGCTCTGGTGGTGGACCTCGACGCGTTGAACCACAACCTCGAAACCGTCCACGGCGGATTCGCCGACGTGGCGCCGACCCTGAGACCGGACATGAGCGCCCACCTTTGCCCAGCCGTCGCCAGCAGACAGCTCGCGTCCGGCGGAACTGTCGGCGGCGTGGCGGTCTCGACGGTCGGCGAGGCTAAGGTTTTCGCACAAGAAGGCGTCGGCGACATCCTGATCGCCAATCTCCTCGTCACGGACGCGAAGATACAAGCAGCGTGCGGGCTCGCGGCGATGAGCGACCTGACGGTGCTGGTTGAGCGGCAAGACATCATCGCCCGATTCTCAGAAGCGGCCACGTCCAGGGGCGTGTCGCTGCGGTTGCTCATCCAGGTCAGCACGAGCGACGACCAGCCCGGGGTCGACTCCAGCGAAAAAGCAGCAACGCTGGCGACATCGGTCTCGGCAGCCGACGGGCTCCGATTCGGCGGATTGTTCGCGAGAGCCGGAGGAGGGCCGAATTCGGGATCGAGTGCACTGACCGCGATCAAAGCAATGCGCCAGGCTGTGGCGCAGGCCGGGATCGACGTCGACACCGTGTGCCTCGCGGGCACCCATGATCTGGTCAGCGACGACGACACGGACGTTGTCACCGAGGTCGTGGCCGGCGTCTACGCGCTCATGGACCACAACCACGGCTCTTTGCACCCTGACTTGAAGCATGCGGCCAGACTGCTCACCACGGTCATAACGCACCCGGAGCCCGATCTCGCGTGGCTCGACACCGGTCAAAAGGCGGCCAGCGTCGATACGGGCCTGCCGGCGATCGACGGCGTGCCGGGCGCAATGCTGACTCGGATGAGCGCGGAGCACGGAGGCGTGGCTCTGGAAGGCGACGCGCGGAGCGAATTCGAGATCGGTGACAAAATCTGGCTGATACCGGCAGACATCGCGAACTGCGCGAACTTGTACGACTACATATACGCCGCCCAGGACGGCAAGCTGGCAGCGGTTTGGGAAGTCGCAGCGCGGGGACGGTACCGGTAGGTTGCGAGCAACGGTTCGGCCTAAAGGCAGAGACCACCCGATGCCGGCCACAGGTGCTCTGGCCGTTCACGGCCAAGCTGGCGCCCGCACAGGTTCGGCCTGAAGGCCGAGAACACTGGTTACCGGCCACAGGCGCTCTGGCCGTTCACGGCCAAGCCGGAAAACGACACATCGCCAAACGCCGTTTCGAAACATATCGAGGAGCGAAGATGGACAGCTATCGACCTAGAATCGGGACGCCGGTGGAGTCGCTGGACACGCCGTGCCTGCTCATAGACCTCGATGCGCTTGAGCACAACTTCCGCTTCGTGGCGGAGACCTACCGAGACGCCGAGTGCAAGATGCGTGAGCACGCCAAGAACATCAAGACGCCCATCATCGCGCATAAACAGATCCGCGCAGGAGGCACCGTCAACGGGGTGTGCACGGCGAAGGTCTCCGAGGCTGAGGTGATGGTGGAGGGCGGCATCTCCGACATACTGATCACGAGCCAGGTCGTGACCCGCGACAAGCTCGAACGCGTGTGCGGCATCTCCCGCGTCGCCGACGTCAAGGTGGCGATCGATTCGACCGGTCCGCTCAAAGCTCTCTCAGACGCAGCGTGCGACTTCGGGACGACCGTGGGCGTCATCATCGAGGTCGACACGTCCATGCGCAGGGCTGGGGTCAGGTCGCCGGAGCACGGCGTCGAGCTCGCAAAACTCGCCACGGAACTGCCGGGGATCGCGTTCAAAGGCGTGATGAGCCACCAGGCTGTCTCCGGCGACATAGACCGTGAGACCCGATTCATCGAGGGCCGTCGATACATGGACATTTGCCTCGAGGTGCGCAATGCGATCGTTGCCGCCGGCATCCCCGTCGAGATCGTATCCACGGGCGAGACTTGGACCGTGGACGTGGCGGCAGAGGTCGAAGGTGTAACCGAAGTGCAGGGCGGAACCTACGCTCTCATGTGCACCAGCTCCGATTACATGGAAGACTTCCGATACGCGGCCCGAACGCTGAGCACCGTCATTAGCCGGCCCAGTTCCAACGTGGCCGTCGGCGATGTCGGCTACAGGGCGTTGGCGGCGCCCGGAGGAGTATTGCCGACAGTGGAGGACATGCCCGAAATCGGAGTCGCGACGCTGGAGCCGGAGCACATCGTCCTCCGTTCTGAGGGCGACATGCCCCTCGATGTCGGAGACCAGTTCATGCTGCTGAGCGCCCAGCAGGACATACTCGTAAATCGCTGGGACGAGTTCATCGCGGTCAGAAACGGCAAGGTGGAAGCGGTCTGGCCCATTCTGGCACGAGGTTGTTACCACTAGGCGGCTCGCGGGAGAGATGCCGTGCTCCTTAGCGTCTGCTGGCAGGCAGGCGCGATTTCTCCACGTAACCTCGAATGTCACATGTGGTGCAGTACAAGATCCAGCCTAATCGCAATCCGTCGGAGAGGGTCTCAAACCCTCCAGCGTGTTATGCTTGTCAACGCATTCTGATGCGAGGCATTGCCATGCGTATGCAGATTTCGCGACGAGGTTTGCATCACGAGACACATCGGGCGGGTTTGCCAAACCCATCCCTACGACCTCTCATCTCCACAGTCAAGACGCCGCACATGAACACGATAATCGCACAAAGGAGCAGCATGAGATGAAAATCACCGACGTCAAAGTATTCGTCACCGGGGCGGAAATGGCCAACTTCATGTTCGTCAAGATCTACACTGACTCGGGTTTGACCGGGGTCGGGGAGTGCAGCGTGGAGCGATTCGGCGAGATCGTGCACAAAGCGGCAGAGTCGTTCAGGGAATTTCTGATCGGCAAGGACCCGGCGAACATCGAGTACATATGGAACAGCCTCTACAAGCAGATGTTCTGGTACGGCCAATTCGCGATTCTCTGCGCGCTCAGCGGGGTCGAACAGGCTCTTTGGGACTTGAAAGGCAAGTCGCTGGGCGTACCGGTGTACGACCTCATGGGCGGGAAACTTCGAGATACTGTCCGGGCATACGCCAATGGATGGTCCGGTGGACCGGACGATTCGCCGTCCGGTGTCGCGAAGCAGGCGCAAGCCATGGTCGACCGCGGTTTCTCGGCGATGAAGTGGGACCCGTTCCGAACCGGCGGTCAGGTGATTCCGAAGCACGAAGAGGTTTACTCAGTGGAGTGCGTCAAAACCGTGAGGGAGGCGGTCGGCCCGGAAGTGGACCTGTTGATAGAGTGCCACGGAAGATTCAATCTTTGGAGCGCCATCCGAATGGCCCACAAGCTGGAGCCGTTCGACCCGTCCTTCTACGAAGAGCCGGTGCCGCCCGACAACATCGACGCCATGGCCGAGGTTCAGCGGTCGATCAACATTCCTGTCGCGACCGGGGAGCGGCTGTTCACGCGATGGGACTTCAGGCAGCTATTCGAAAAGCAGGCCGCACGGATTATCCAACCGGACATCTGCCACACGGGGGGCATCTTCGAGTTGAAGAAAATCGCAGCGATGGCCGAAACGTATTACATAGCCGTTCAACCTCACAATTCAAACGGCCCGTTGTCGACGTTTGCGAGCCTTCACCTGGACGCATCCATTCCGAACGTTATCTTCCAGGAGTACTTCCCGATCCGGCAGGACCGGTATGCTAGCCTTCTCACCGAAGCGGTCGAGTACGAGGACGGCTATCTGAAGATTCCTGACCGCCCGGGCATCGGCACGGACATCAACGAAGACGAAATCGCGAAACACCCGCCGCTCGAGGGCACGTCCGTCGCGCCTTCCACGTGGATGGGAAGTTACTGGTAGGCGCCGGCTTCTACACCAGCGCGTACCCCATGGCGTGGACTCCGCAACGGTTCCCGTGCTCGGAAACGTATTCGTAGGCCGCCGTCGCGGCTAGCGCGCCGCCAGCGGCGGCCGTGATCGTTTGCTTCAGGTCGCCCGCGGCATCGGTCAGATCTCCCGCTGCGAACACGCCATCGACGCTGGTGGCGCCGTGCTTGTCAACCATCACCTCGTCAGTGTCGTTGAGTTTCACGCCCAGTTGGTTGGCAAGCTCGACCCTGGGATCGGCGCCGATTTCGATGAAGATGCCCGCCAACTTGATCTGCCGGCTTCCGTTGAACTCTCGGTCCAGCACCACGCCTTCGAGCCCATCCGTGCCCTCGAGGCCGACGACGTTGGTGTTGAAGATCGTGTGCAGGTTGGTCCGCTCTTCGAGCTGTCTGATGTTCATGGCCTCGGGCCGTGTGAAGCGGTCGCCGCGGTAGATGATGTAGACTTGGTCGGCGTACTTGCTCAGGAGCACGGCGCCCTTGACCGCCGCGTCACCGCCGCCGACAATGCCGACGGTATTGCCCCGATGCATGGGCGCGTCGCAGGTGGCGCAGAACGAAACGCCTCTGCCCATCCATTCGGTTTCGTTCTCCAAGCCGAGTTTGCGTCGCTCGCGGCCGACGGCGAGTATCACTGAGGCGCCCTGGTAGAGGTCTCCGGACTCAGTGATAACTTGGAAGCAGTCTTCCATCCTGGCGGCTGAAACGATGTTCTCGTCGACGATCGGCACATCGTTGCTCTCCGCCTGCTCGCGGAATCGCATCATCAGGTCGAAACCATCGATTTCGGATATTCCGGGGTAGTTTTCGATGCTCCCGCCGGTAGCTGTCTCCCCACCGAACGTGGCGCCGAAAATGATGGGTTTGATCTGGTATCTGGCGGCGTACAGGGCCGCCGCATATGCGGCGGCCCCTTGTCCGATTATGAGTACGTCGTAGCTGATGTCCTTGCTTGCCATTGAATCACGTCCTGTCGAGTATTGCGGAGCTCTTCGCCCGTGAGATTAGATGCATCACGACGCGAAAAGGTGTCCGATCATCCGGGTAAAAGCCCGGTGGCAGACTCTCTCAGTGGAAGACTCGCCCCGAGTCCATCACGAGCGTCTGGCCGGTCACGCTGTCGGTAGCGCAGAACTCGGCGACTTGCCGGCCTACGTCGTCTTTGTCGACGGCGCGCTCGAGCAACGACGCGGCAGCAGCTCGCGCCTGATACTCCGGGTCGAGGTTGGCCGTGGCGCGGGTGCCCTCGAGGAATCCCGGCGCGACGCAGTTGACCAGTATGTCCGGCGCGAGGGCAACTGCCATGCACTTGGTGAGATGGATCAGGCCTGCCTTGGAAACCGCGTATCCGATCGACGAACCCGACGGCCCCAGTCCGGCCACAGACGAAATGTTCACGATCCGCCCGCCGCCCTGACGTCGCATCTCCGGGACGACGGCTTTGATCGCCATCATCGGACCCGTCAGATTGACGTCCAACATCCGAGCCCACTCTTCGTTGGTCATGCCGCCCAGATCGTCGAACGGAATCCATTTGTTGTACGCCGCGTCATTTACAAGTATGTCTACACGACCGAATTTTGCCGACACCGCCGAAACCAGAGCTTCGACCTGCGCCGGATCGGTCACGTCGCATTGGAAAGCTGCCGCTTTGGCGTCGCCGCCGAGCTCGTCCGCTACTTGTTGCGCCTCGTCGCGGCTTTGGACGTAGACGACCCCCACGCGACAACCGGCGTCGGCCAATGCGTGGCAGATTCGCTGCCCGAGCCCGCCGTTGCCACCCGTTACAATCGCGACTTTGTCTTGAAGGTCCATTGCACGCTCCTGCCTGGATTTAACGACGCGATTATATCACCGGGCCGTTTGACAGGCTCTTGACCAACTGATCAAATGTGATGCGCCTCGGATCTGTGACAAGTTCTGACTAGGGCTGGCGCCGCAACGGGCGACGACGACCTGCCGACGCATCGAAGGGGAGATTGATACGTGACCATGTCATACGACGGTTTGGGGAAAAGGCTGTTCGCCACATGGTATGACCTGCTGAACGCTGGGGTCGAGCATAGAGTAATCCCGTTCCGTCGCGAAACCGCAGGCGTGAGCGATGGCGACGTACTCGAGATCGGGGGCGGGACCGGCGCGAACCTGCCGTTCTATCCGGAAGGCGTTCGACTGACCGTCCTGGAGCCGAACCCGCACATGGCTCGAAAGCTGCGGCGAAACGCTGACCGCCAGGGCAGGGCGGTCACAATCGTGCCCGGATTCGGCGAGCGCATGCCGTTCGCAGACGGCACGTTCGACTGCGTGCTGACCACGCTGGTGCTCTGCATGGTCCAGGACGTCGAAGCCGTAGTGCATGAGGCCAGGCGTGTTCTGAAACCCGGCGGACGGTTCCTGTTCTACGAACACGTCGTCTCGTCCCACCAATGGGCGAGCCGATGGCAAACCTGGTTGAACCCGCCGTGGCGATTTTTCACGACCGGGTGCAATCTCGACAGAGACATCGGCGGCGACATAGAGGGGGCTGGCTTCGAAAACGTCGACTACCGGCAGTTCAGCCTTTCGGTCGGCGTCCCGGTCAAAATTCCAAACATCGTCGGGGTGGCGACGCGGGCCAACGCGCCGTAACCTCGCGTTGGCGGAGACCCATCGGACCGTTGAGCCCCACGATCACAACGAAACCTACGAGGACGCAGATCATATGGATTTTGAATTCGACTGGAACAAGCACCCGGACAACATAGGCAGACCACTCAAGCGAGCGCCCGACAGGTTGGCGGTCGGGACGAACGCGATCATGTTCGATGACGACGGCCGAGTTCTGCTCGAACATCGCTCAGACAACGGCTTCTGGGGCCTGCCGGGCGGCCACGTCGAGATCGGAGAACCCGTCGCCGACGCAGCCGTGCGCGAGGTGTACGAGGAGACGGGCCTGCGCGTCAGAATCAAACGAATGGTCGGCGTTTACTCAGATCCCGCAAACTTTTGCGTCATCCAGTACCCAGACGGAAACATCGCGCACGTGGTGACCACCGTATTCGAGTGCGAGCGGATTGACGGCGATCTGACGCTCTCCGACGAGAGCACGGAGCTGCGATATTTCGCAACCGACGCATTGCCAGAAGCAATGCTCTGGTCACACCGAATCAGGGTCGAGGACGCGATCACGCCCGAAGGCGCGCCGTTTGTGAAGTAGCGGCTGGGGTCGCGTGACCAGCACAGGACGAAGCGGTGGGACCAGAGACGCGAGGGACAAGCGGGACGAAAGGGGAATCTAGCATCACCGGAGCGTGAATGGGCAACCAGATTCTCTGCGTTTGAACATGGCGATCGCTGATGACGATTCGCAATCTAACTTTCAGCCTCGGCTTTCAATTGGGTGAAAAACGTTTCGGCATCTATTCCGCCATCGCGCTTGTACTCCGCCCAAATTTCATCAAGCCCTTGCGAAAGTTCCTCGTCTTCTTTGGCCTCGAACCACTCGATCAACGCTTCTGTCACAATGTCCTTCGCGTAGCGGCCTGTCCGCGCCGCCTCGGCTTTCAGTGCGGTGTACAACTCGTCATCATCAAATACTACAGTCATACGCTTGGACATCTCGACTCCTGTCCTCGCAAAGGTATGCATGCCTGTGCGCAATCACGATTCTATCCCCGAGATGCGAGCATATCAACCGCGGTCAACGGGCTCCCATTGTCGCAGGGAATCATCCGGTCGCCCTGCGGCAGCGCTGCGTCCCAACGCCCCTCCAGTGTGCGAAACAGGCCACCGACCAAAGGCACGTTCCCAGTATACGCACCCTGTCCACGCTCGATCAGCCAGCTACGTTATCGGAGTACGTAGGCAGACGGCGCCCGTTTCAACCCCGGAACACAACACTCGTGTCACGTTGGTGTTACATTATCTCTCTGTCATGTACAACTAACGACATCGCGCATACTGCGTCATCGCTGGCGAGGCCATCATGATTGAGAACCAGATCGAACGCGTTGGAGCGCACCTGAAGCTCCCCGTTGACCGAGTCAGGGCGACGGTCGTGCTCCTTGACGAAGGCGGCACGGTTCCGTTCATCGCGCGCTATCGCAAAGAGGCGACAGGCATGCTGGACGAGGTCGCCGTCGCGGCGATCAGGGATAGGCTGGCGGTCCTCGTCGAACTCGACGATCGCAGGGACGCGATACTCAAGTCGTTGACTGAGCGCGAGCTTCGAACGGACGATCTTCGGGAGCAGGTCAATTCCGCTGAGTCCATGACGGCCCTGGAGGACGTGTATCTCCCGTTTCGTCCCAAACGACGGACCCGGGCGACCATCGCTCGTGAAAGAGGCCTGGAGCCGTTGTCAGAAATCATATGGACGCAGACCGACGTCGACATCGCGGCCGAGGCCATGCCTTTTGTCGACGAGAGCCTGGGAGTCGCGAACGTGGATGAAGCCCTCAGCGGCGCCCGCGACATCCTTGCCGAGCGGGTCAGCGAGGACAGCGCCGCTAGGGGCAGGGTTCGCGAGCTGTTTGCTAGGCAGGGCGTGCTCAGGTCACGATCGGTCAACGATGGCGAAGAGGCGGGGGCCAAGTACCGCGACTATTTCGAGTGGGAGGAGCCGCTGGCGACGGCGCCGTCCCATCGTGTACTGGCGATGTTCCGGGGCGAAAACGAGTCGTTTCTGTCAGTGCGGATCTCGCCATCGGAGCCGGCTGCGCTTGAGGTCCTAACCGGGCTCTTCGTCACGGAGGACAATCCCAGCGCTGAGCAAGTCGGTTCGGCGGTCGACGACAGCTACAAACGGCTGCTTGGTCCAGCAATCGAGCGAGAGGCCAGAAACGCGATCAAAGAACGCGCCGACCGAACCGCGATAAACGTCTTCGCCGAGAACCTGCGTGAGCTTTTGCTGGCGCCTCCGTTGGGCCGCAAGATTGTGCTCGCGGCCGATCCGGGATTTCGAACCGGAGCGAAGATAGTCGTCCTCGATAAGCAAGGAGCGCTGCTCCACGACGACGTCGTGTACGTACTATCAGGCGAAAACAGAGCCAACGAGGCGAAAGCGACGATCCTGAAACTGGTCAACCTGTTCAACGTTGAGGTCGTCGCCGTGGGGAATGGCACCGGCGGCCGGGAGACAGAGGCGTTCTTCCGGGACTTAGGTCTTGGCAGCCGAATCCCTGTCGTCATGGTGAACGAGAGCGGCGCCTCGGTCTACTCAGCATCGGACGTCGCCCGAGCCGAGTTTCCCGACCACGACTTGACCGTACGGGGCGCAGTGTCGATAGGCAGGCGGCTCGTGGATCCTCTGGCCGAATTGGTGAAGATCGATCCCCAGTCCATCGGAGTGGGCCAGTACCAGCACGACGTCGACCAGAAGCTCCTCAAGGAGAGATTGGACGACGTCGTCGTTAGCTGCGTCAACAGCGTCGGAGTGGACGTCAACACCGCCAGTGAGCAATTGCTCACGTACGTCTCCGGCCTTGGGCCGCGGCTGGCCCACAACATCGTCGCACACAGGGACCGGCACGGGGCTTTCTCGAATCGGAGCTCTCTGAAGGACGTCTCGCGACTGGGCGAGAAGGCGTTCGAGCAGGCGGCGGGTTTCCTCCGAGTTCGCGGCGACGACCCGTTGGACGCCAGCGCGATCCACCCCGAAAGCTACTTTATCGTTGACCAGATGGCCTGGGACCTTGGATGCTCGGTTTCAGATTTGATGCGCGACGAAACCCTGCGCCAGCGCATCGACCTACAAAGCCATGTGAGCGACGACATCGGCCTGCCCACGCTGAACGACATCGTGGCCGAGTTGGGGCGGCCGGGCAGGGACCCGCGTCCGGAATTCGAGGCGTTCAGCTTCGCCGAGGAGGTCAACTCCCTCGATGACGTAACGCCTGGGATGACGCTGCCCGGCATCGTGACCAACGTCGCCGCGTTCGGCGCATTCGTGGACGTTGGCGTCCACCAGGACGGCCTGGTCCACGTGAGCCAGCTTTCGGACAGTTATGTCAAGAATCCAAGTGACGTGGTCAAGGTGCTCCAGAAAGTTACGGTCAAGGTGCTCGACGTAGACATCGAGAGGCGGAGGATTTCACTATCGATGAAAGACCAGCCTTAGGCGCATAGCAGCCGCGCCGCTCATTTGACACCCCGTTTGGCCGTGACCTAACATGAGATAGGCCGTGCTAGGCGGGGAGATAGCGGTGCCCTGTACTCGCAATCCGCTCTAGCGAGGCTGAATTCCTCCCTGAGGTCTTCTTTGCGCAGCCTCTGCCGGTAAGCGCCGGTGTTGATGGCTGGGTCCTGCGCGGCGGAAACCTGCGAATCCCGTCAGATTCGGAAGAAAGCAGCGGTAAGCAGTCATTTCCGAGCGCCGCAGGGTCACCTGGCCTGAGTCGGTCTTGCCGATCACGCTGGCGGAAGGGATCGAATGGGGGTGCACGGCCTACCCACGCCCTCAACTATGAGCCAGAATTCTTCAGCGGGCAACCCCCGTACTGCCGCGCCGCGAGCGGAGCGCCGCTTTCGACGCCCTGCGGCCAAAAAGTCGCTCGGGCAGAACTTCCTCGTCGATTCGCGCGTCGCCCGTCGGATTGTGTCCGAAGCCGAGGTCTCCGAAAACGACACGGTCCTCGAGATCGGCCCGGGCAGGGGGGCGCTCACTACACGTCTGGCCGAGACGGCCAAGCGGCTCATCGCCGTCGAGCTCGACGACGATCTGGCACCGCGCCTTAGCGAAAAATACGCCGCCGCCACTAACGTCGAGATCGTGCACGACGACGCCCGCGAAGTGCAGGTCAACGCGCTCCTGGGGCCGGGTGAGCGATACAAGCTCGTGGCAAACCTGCCTTATAACGCGGCCAACCCGATCATCCGGAAATTCCTGACAAGCAAGCCAGCGCCCAGCGTGATGGTCGTAATGGTTCAGAGAGAGGTCGCACGATCGATGGCGGCTCGGCCTGGAGACATGGGCCTGCTGTCGGTGATGATTCAGCTTTACGGCGCGGCCAAAGTCGCCTTCTCCGTGCCGCCGAGGGCGTTCAAGCCCGCGCCCAAGGTCACCTCGGCCGTCGTGCGCATTGACGTGTACGACTCCCCGGCGCTTTCACTCGACTCCCACGAGCGGTTCATCAAATTCGCGGCTGCCGGGTTCAGAGCGCCGCGCAAACAACTTCGCAACAGCCTGAAGACAGGGCTCGGGGCGCCAGCCGACGCCGTCGATACATTGCTGGAATCAGCCGGCATCGATCCCAAGCGCCGACCGGCAACCCTGTCGATCGACGAGTGGGGCGCTCTTTACGATCTGTGGCGTCAAAATCCCGACGGATCAGACGCCATTCGAGGGCCGGACGCATGATATCCGTGGAGGCCCACGCCAAGATCAACCTGACGCTCGAGGTGCAGGGCCGCAGGCCGGACGGGTTCCACGAGATCGCATCCATCGTGCAGACCATCTCGCTGCACGACGTGGTGACGATCCACTCATCGGAATCGTTGACACTATCGTGTGACATCGAAGGTTTGGCGCCCGAAGAGAACCTGGCGTTCAAGGCAGCGTCGATGCTTCGACAGCGTTCCGGCACGACAACGGGGGCTCGAATCGAGATCGAGAAGCACATCCCCGTCGCCGCTGGCCTTGGCGGTGGCAGCAGCGATGCCGCCGCCACGTTGACCGTGTTGAACCAGCTATGGGAGCTCGACATTGACGCTCCGGAACTGGAAGCGATTGCCGCCGAATTGGGATCCGACATCCCGTATCTCCTCCGTGGCGGAACGGCGATGCTGTCGGGACGGGGCGAGCGAGTCCGGACACTTCCTGCCGCCGACTTGCCGTGGATCGTGCTGTTCACACCGAAGGCGGCGATCGACAACAAGACCGCGACGATGTACGGCGCGGTCGAGCCATCCGACTACACGCGAGGAGCGCTGACGCGCAAGCTGGACGCTCGCATACGCGGAGGCGGGGACGTGCCGCCTCAGTTCTTGTTCAACGTATTCGACGAAGTCGCCAAGCGGGCGGTCCCCGGTTTGTCCGACCAATGGGCTATGTTCGAGTCACTGGGCGCCCGTGAGGTGCATCTGTCCGGAAGCGGGCCCACGATGTACTCGCCGGTCGCGAAGCGCGAGTTCGGATCGGCCATGCAACTGTTGTTGACCCACACGCACGGACAGCAAGCGCATCTCGTGACGGCATGGGACCCCGAACGGGGAGAGCATTGGACGCACTGATCGCGGGGCTGGCCAGCGGCGCGCTGATGGCGTCGATCTTCGTGACGGCCGGAAGTTTCATGGCGTTCGCGATAACCAAAGACCCGCCGCCGACCGTGGCCGTGCTCCTGGCGAGGTTTCCGCCGGGCGGCGCCGTCCTGGCGGTCGTGGCGATCTCGTATCCTGTCTGGGGGAGCGTCGGGTTGATTCTGGCGGTCCTGTTCTCGGCGCTCGAAAACGGCGCGCCCGCGGGAGGACTAGGCAGTCCGAATATCGCTTACACCAGTGTCGTCACAGCGTCAGCGCTGATGCTGTCCGCGCCGGTGTTCCTGTTGCTGAGACGTGTGTGGCCCGGGGTTTTGAGCATCACCGCCTCGGCCATCGGTATATTCGGCTGGCTCTTGCCGACCCTGTCGAGTTGAGGGTTCATCAGGTGGTTGTCGGATTTTGGTGAGCGGCCAACGGGTCGTCTGGTCCCGCCCACCCGCCCGAAAGTTGTTTTGGGGGACACCCCCAAGCCCCCGGGCAAGGTGGCTCCGCCCCCTTGCCGATCCCCCGTTTCGAACGAATCAAAGCGAGTTGGTTTCGCCAGCGTGGCGACTGAGGGATTGGACGCCGCCTTGAGTCGAGGGCTGTCGCCGATTGTGAAACCGAAGATTCATCTTGAGATGACCTCCAGGTCGGGCAATGGTCATTCGTGCTCGGCGGCCGTCTCGACGTGGTCGGCGCGGAAGGTGGGTCAACCACGGGGCCGTTACACGGCTTCGATACATTGGCGCCGAGGTCCGAGTATCATCGCGATGGCCTGCGCAATCATGGTGATTGATGCATCTCAATCTGGTTTGCGCGGTCTCCGTGCCGGCCACCGTCGCTCGTATGCGAACCGTCTGCAGCGATTTACCGTCGTGAAACGTGGGTCCGGGGCTATGCCCTGGTGGTTGACCGACAAGGTGGGCACGATTAGAATCAGGCAGATTTCGATCTTTGGGTATAGGGCACATTGGCGGTTTTCGATCTTCACGTTCACACGGTCAAAGGCAGCAGCGACAGCAGCCTGACGCCTGTGCAGCTTATCGCGGAAGCCTCACGCATCGGTCTGGACGGCGTTTGCCTGACCGAGCACGGGGGCGGATGGGAGAACCCGGAGCTCGCAGCGGCTTTCGGCGAATCTGGCATCACCGTCATCCCCGCCCTGGAAGTGGACACCGAAATGGGGCATGTGCTGGTTTTCGGAATGCGGCGGTACGTGCCGGGGATGCACAAGATCGGGGAGTTGCGGCGCGTGGTGAACCGGGCGGGCGGAGTCATGATTTCGGCCCATCCCTTCCGGAACCTGTTCAACAAAGAGCCATACAACACCAATCTGCTGTACCGGAACGGCGCCAACCGTCCGAAGACGGCCATTGAGGCGTCGAGGCACCCTCTGTTCGAAGTCGTGGACGAAATCGAGGTTGTCAACGGCTCCAACACCCCTGAAGAGAACGCGTTCGCGTTAGAGGTGGCCCGCAATCTGGGTTTGCCCGGCGCCGGCGGCAGCGACGTTCACTCGACTCATGGTTTGGGCCGATGCGTCACGGTGTTCGACTCGGATGTAAGATCGGAGTCGGATCTGGTGGAGGCCATCAAAGCTAGGGCTTACCGGCCAGGTGAAGAGTACAATACCGGCAATCTCCGAACTATCTGATTCCCGGCAAATATCCGGTCTCGCGCCCGCTGACTCGACCTGAAGACAGGACTTGGTGCATGGACACAGTTAGCCAACCCAGGATGGACCTCACGATCCGAACCGACCCGTTCGACGAAACCTGGGTGGCCTTGGACCTGGAGACAACCGGACTCGCTCCCGAGAAAGACAAGATAATCGAGATCGGCGCGGTCAAATTCCGCACAGACGAAGTGCTGGACACCTTTCAGACATTCGTCAATCCGGAACGAAGGCTGTCGGAGTTCATCACCGATTACACCGGCATACGCCAATCCGACGTTGACGCCGCTCCACCGTTCAATCAAGTCAGCGGCGAGTTGCTTGCGTTCATCGGCGCTTCGTCGCTGGTAGGGCACAACCTCGAATTCGACCTCGGATTCCTCAGGGCCAACGGCGTCAGCCCTCCGAACGCGACGTGCGATACTTGGGATCTGGCGTACGTGTTGCGCCCGAAACTCGGCGCGTACACGCTGGGGAGCCTCGCCAACCGATTCGGAGCGCGACACGACAGGCCGCATCGCGCGGTTGACGACGCCGACGCCACGCGCGAGGTGTTCGTGGCGCTGCTCAAGGAATTGGCGTCGCTGGACGGGGATACGTTGGCGGAGATGGCTCGACTGGCGGAGCGGTCCGGATGGAGGCTCCGTCCCGTGCTCCAAAGCATCAAGCCCGCAGCGGCGAGCCGGCCAGCCCGCCCGAAAATCACTGACTTCGACAAAGATGGCCGCAAAATCGCCGGCGAGCCAGGCGTATCCGGGATCGACGTCAAAGCCATGGCCAGCCGGTTGGCCCGCGGTCGACCGATACGGCCCAATGCCGTTGTGGAGCCTGTCGGCGTGGATCTCGTCGAATCCGTGCTGAAAGCGGGGAGCGGCTTCTCCGAGGCGATTGCCAGGTTCGAAGAGCGGGACGAGCAGGTCGAGATGGCCCGTGCGGTCGCCGAGACGTTGAACGAGGGCGGTCGCCTGGTCGTCGAGGCGGGGACAGGCGTCGGCAAGTCCATGGCGTATCTGCTGCCGGCTGCGATCTACGCGGCGCAGAACAACCGGCGGGTAGTTGTCTCGACGAACACGATCAACCTGCAGGAGCAGCTCGTCGGCAAGGACCTGCCGATGCTGGTCGAGGGGTTGGCCAAAGTCCCGGAGGCCGCGGGCATCGACTTGAAGTACACGCAACTCAAGGGCAGAGCCAACTACATGTGCCTCCGCAAGTGGCAGCATCTGAGAAACGCCGACGGCATCGCCGAACCCGAGGCGCGGATGGTCGCCAAGACGCTGATGTGGTTGCGCGAAACCGAGACCGGAGACAGGACCGAGCTGAACCTGGGCCATCGCGCCGCAGCCGCCCCGTGGGACCGTCTCTCCGCCCAGGGCGCCCAGGAGTGCATGCACACCGGCGGCCCGTGCTTTTTGAGAGCCGCGCGCGAGAAGGCCGCAGCGTCGCATGTCGTCGTCGTGAACCACGCGCTGCTGCTCTCCGATCTGGCGATGGGCGGAACGGTCATCCCCGAGTACGACGTCTTGATCGTTGACGAAGCCCATCACCTCGAAGACGAGGCGACTCGACAGCTTGGCTTCGCCCTGCCACAGTCGGCGTTCGACGAGCACTTGACGAGGTTGGGCGGCGATCGCGGCGTGTTCAACGAGGCGGTGTCGATCGTCAGGAAATCGAGCGCCGACGAGCTCCAGCGGAAGGCGGTCGAGGAGGGGACAACCAAGGCGAACAAGCAGATTGCGCCCCTCAGAGAGGCGCTGGCTCGTCTGTTCAGCGGAGTGGACGCCACTCTGTTCGCCGACGGCCAGAGCAGACGCGACCGCAACTCGGATGTCAGGGTGTCGAAGGCCACACGCGCCCAGCCCGGATGGTCCGACCTGGAGATTCTCTGGCACAACGCCGACCTGCTGTTGGCCGATCTCGGCTCGTCGCTGGAGGCGCTGCATCGTGCCGTGTCCGGACTGGACGGCGCGGACCTTCCAGGGTACGAAGGCATCATGACCGAACTGACCGAGACGTCGCAGTCCAACGGGATGCTGCGACATCGGCTCGCCGAGTTCGTGGCCAACCCCGAGGAGGACGGCATCTACTGGGCGACGAGGGCGCTCCAGTCGCGAGACATCGAGCTGCACGCGGCCCCGCTCCACGTCGGCGAGACGCTCGACAAGACGCTTTACTCGACGAAGGAGTCGGTCGTCCTGACCAGCGCGACGCTCAGCGCCAACGGGACCTTCGATCACCTGACCGAAAGGGTCGGCTTCCAGGAGTCGCGGGAGCTGCTGCTGGGCTCGCCGTTCGACTACGAGCACGCGGCACTGCTCTGCACGCCCAGGGACATGCACCAGCCGTCCTCGCCCGACTACCAAGAGGCCGTGAACGACGCGGTGGCCCAGGCCGCCATCGCCGCGGGCGGAAGGACCATGGCGTTGTTCACGTCGCACGCCGCACTGCGCGCCTGCGCGTCGTCGCTTCGGAGCTACCTGCGGACCAGGGGCCTGAGCGTGCTGGCGCAGGGCGTCGACGGGACGCCGCAGCAGCTTGTAGGCAGGTTCGTGCGACAGCCGGAGTCAGTGCTGCTGGGCACGTCCAGCTTCTGGGAGGGCGTCGATCTTGCCGGCAACGTCCTTCGCGTGCTGCTCGTGGCGCGGCTTCCGTTCAACGTGCCGACCGAGCCCGTGTTCGCGGCCCGCTCCGAGCTGTACGAGAACCCGTTCACACAGTACTCGGTGCCCCAGGCCATCCTCCGGCTTCGACAGGGATTCGGTCGACTCATCAGGACGCGCTCCGATCGGGGTGTCGCGATCATCCTCGACCAGCGGATCGTATCCAAGCGATACGGCAGAGAGTTCATATCGTCGCTCCCACCGGTCACGTCGAACGCCTGCCTGCTCGAGGACATACCGTCCGAAATCGAACGCTGGCTGGACCGGTAGGTGGCGCTCCTCACGGTCGACGGGCCGCTGGACCTCGCGGCCACCCTCGAGAGCGGCCAAGCATTCCGCTGGCGCAGGGTGGAGCCATCGCCAGACGGATCCCCATGGTTCGAGGGCGTCGCGTTCGGCAACCTGATCCACGCACGGCAGACTCGCGACGGCGTCGAATTCACGACCAGCCCCGATCCCGAATCCGACGTAGCGCCGCTGCTGAGGGACTACCTCCGTCTCGATGAAGACCTCACGGCGATCTACCAGGCGCTGGAGTTCGACGAGCATGTGCGGCAGGGCATCGCGCTGTACCCTGGACTCCGAATCCTGCGGCAGGACCCTTGGGAGTGCCTGGCGTCGTTCATCTGCTCGGCCAACAACAATGTCCGTCGAATCGCGCGAAACGTCGACGACATGTCGGCGGCGTTCGGTTCGCCTGTCACCGGAGGCGCCGACGAACGCCGGAGCTTCCCGACGCCAACGCAGCTCGCAGACGCTGGCGAAGCGTCGCTCAGGGCGCTCGGACTCGGCTTCCGCGCGAAGTACATCGCCGCCACCGCGGAACGCATCGCAGGCGCGAATACCGACCTTTTCGCGTTGCGGTTAGCTCCCTATCAGGAAGCACTGGACGCTCTGACCGAGCTCCCCGGCGTCGGCGACAAGATCGCCAACTGCGCGATGCTGTTCTCGCTCGACAAACCCGAAGCATTCCCCGTCGATGTCTGGATCGACCGCGCACTCCGCGACTGGCACTTCACCGAGCAGCAGAAACCGATCCAGCGAAACCGCATGCGCCCCTGGGCCCAAGCCCGCTTCGGCCGATACGCGGGGTACGCGAACCAGTACCTGTTCCACAGCCGCCGGCTGGGGCGGAGGTGACCCTGAGTTGGGATGTAACCGAATCGGGGCCGGGACCGGTTCGTTACACTTCGCCACGCCATCCGGCTAGCAAGTCTCGGGCGTCGTCGGCGCTCGGCACCCCAATCGCTTCGTAGATGGTTATCGCCTGCGCCATTCGTTCGATAGCAGCTTCGTGATCGCCGAGTGCATACAGCGATGTGCTCATATTGAAAAGACCGTGAGCCTCACCCAGGCGGTCACCTATCTCCCTCGCAATTTCCAACCGCTGGTCGTAGTACACGATGGCTTTGTCGTTCTCTCCCAAAGCATGGTACGCACTGCCCAGGTTGCCCAAGGATTGGCCTTCGCCCAGCCTGTCGCCGAGTTCTCTAGCTATGGCCAGATGCTGCTCGCCGAATTCGATGGCCCTGCGGTGCTCTCCGAGCCGATCGTGGGTAATTCCCAGGCCGCCCAAGCTTCGCCCTTCGTCGCGCCTGTTCCCCGATTCTCGCGAGATCACCAGCGAGCGTTGTAGGTGCTCAATGGCTTTGCGGTACTCGCCCAGGGAGTGGAACGAGAGACCCAGGTTACCTAACGCGGTTGCCTCCCCACGTCGGTCGTCCTGCTCTTGGGCGATGTCCAGGCGCTGGTTGTAGTACTCGATTACTTTGCGGTACTGTCTTAGCTGGTCATTCGCGATTCCCAAGCCGCCCAGGTGTATTGCCTCAGCACTCCGATCATTCAGCTCGCGAGCGGCTTGAAGTCCGGCCTCCAACCACCGGATGCGCTCGGTCGGGTGCACGCGAATCATGAAGATTGACGACCCGACAGACCCGTACCTGTTGCAGAGTTCCCTGGCTGCCGAAGCTGAGCCATGGTTATCCGCCGCCCACCTCTGCCCGGCACGGATGTTTTCTGACTCCGCATCGAAAATGGCCAAGCCCATCAACGTCGAGTCCCCACCCTCAACAAAAAGGTCATCCGCCTGTTTCAGGACTTCCACGTAGTGAGCGCTGTGGCGCAAAGCACCTTCAGCGCGCTCGCTGTCATCCGACCGTGAGTCCGCGAAATCGCTGACCAAGTCGTGGAGATGGTAACGTCGGGTGGCCTCGCTCCACTCAAGCAGGTTGTACGTACGCAGGTCGCTCAGCGTGTCTTGCGCCTGGGCAATGTCCAACTCCCAGACCGCCGCAGCCCCGGCTACGTCGAAGGTCTCGGGAAAGACCGCCAGCAGTCGGAAGCGCGTCTGCGATTCTTCATTCATCAGATCGTAGCTGGTGGCGATGGAGGCGTAGGCTTCTTCGAGTTCTTGGGACCTGCTCGTCGAGCCCTGGAGTCGGCCGATGTAGGCCTCGGGAGTCAGGTCGTTTCGGACTGCCAAGGCACTACCGGCCAGGCGAAGGGCCTGTGGTAAACACCCGCATAGCTCAGCGATGACGTCGGCCTGGTCTCCAATGCGCGGGGCGATGGCCAGCAGCAAGTCGCGAGCCTCCTCCGGCGACATCGTGTCCACGTCCTCGGTATGCATCCCCGGCAACGTGAACCGCGCCCGCGAGGTCACCAACAACAGGCAGCCAGAAGGAGGTATCAACGGCTCGACCTGATCGGCGCCCGAGGCGTTGTCCAGCAGCAAAAGTGCCTTCTTACCCGAAAGCGTAGAGTGGTACAGGGCTGACAACGCGCCTTGATCTTGCGGAAGCTGGACCTGTGGATCGAAGGCACGGATTACGTGGGCCATCGCTTCAGATACAGTAGCGGGCTCCTCGCTTGCGCCCCTAAGGTCTCGAAATATCTGGGCGTCTGGATAGTGGAGCGCGCGCCGATGGGCCAGCACTAATGCCAACTCGGTTTTGCCTATGCCGCCCATGCCGCGAACGCCCGAGATGGCGACACCAGAGTCACCGACCGCCTGCAATAGCCTCGCCAGCACTTCTTGGCGGCCGGTGAAGTCCGCGACGGGTTGGCGTAGCTGGTGCAGTGCGCTCGTGTGGGGTGGCGCAGAGTCCGATTGCGACGGCCCGATATGGACCGTGGGATTGTCGCCGGTAAAGACAGCACTACCCCGCGCGGCCGTGGCCATTCCGATGGCTCCGGCACCCGACACATCTCTGCCGACGGTACCAACACTATTGTCGTGTAAATCCCCAGTCCGGGTTATCCCTGCGCGAATCGTACTCGCTGGCGGTTCACTTGCGCGCTGTCCAGAAGTCAAGAAGGAGTACAGGGCGAACGCTATCGCAATCAGCGCAATCACACCGCCGTATATGCTCGCGCGTTCCGCAAAACTGCATTCAACCGGGCCACAAAGAGTCTCCACGAACGGGAGGTGTGCATCAAGACTTGGTACCCACCACCAGATCGTGAAGGCGACCGTCAAAGCCGCTGCGATACCAAAGATGATCCACTTGCCCATGGTGCGCCCCCGGAATCGGGTTTCGGCTACGTGTGTGACCACGTTGTGGCACTGATTATACTCGTTGCCGTGGGAACCGGACAAAACCTGTATGTAACGAGTGGGTTGAGACATGGGCGGAGGTTGAGCGTAGTGGGTCACTGCCATAATGGCACATCAAGCCTGTTTCGCTGACGACGAAGAATTGAACGGCTGCTGACCGTGTGATATCCTGACGATGGATCGGGGAGTGGCGCAGCTTGGTAGCGCACCTGCATGGGGTGCAGGGGGCCGCTGGTTCGAATCCAGTCTCCCCGACCATCCTCTTCGCCCATTTGGGATTCGGTGGGATTCGGCGCCGCCCGGCGCTTCCCGAATCCCCAGAATCTGACGCCCATTCCTTCACTTCATGCAGCTAGGCCGTTGATCGCCCGCGCAGCTCAAGCCCTTGAATGAACCTTGTCGGTAAACAACGAGTGAGTACCGTGCCTGGCGTCTCACTCGACCAGATCGGGTTCACTCGACACCTTCACCCACTGCCGCGAAGACTACCCACACAAACGCCGGTATGCCCAACACCGGGATCAGCACCCAGCGATGGGGGAAGAGTCGCATCTCCGTTCCGTGGATTGCGACGGCGGCGAGGAGACTTCCGCATAGCAGCCAGTATCCCCACTCGAAGTGGATTCTGCCGACGTAGCTCAATGAGGAGAGAAGGTTCATCCACGGGTAGACCAGTAGAGGAAACAACAGACTGAATGCTACTCCCGCCAGCACGAGCCCAACGACCGGTCTAGCGCGTCCGGACACGAGGAACAGCACGGCTCCAGCGAGGACAATTGCCAGCACACCGATTGCGATGGGCTCAGGGTCCAAGTTGTATTCATTGGCGTCGGAGTCAACCTGGTGGGCGCCGACGGCGAGGTCGAATCCGCTCACGCCTCGGATTTCGTCGATCCATACGAAAACTAGCCCTTGAGGCGCTTCGGTCTGGGGCGTCGCACCTGACGTAGTTGAGGACTGAGATTGGGTCACGGGGGCGCCGTATATCTCGGGCGTTTGATCCGGTCCGGCGGGCGCCGTCATCTGGTTGCAAGACGACAAAGTCATCCACGGCAGGAAGAACGCCAGAACCGCGACGATGAACGGCCCCGCACGAAGCGCTCTGGCTCGTGATGATCCCAACCGATCGTCGAATGCGCCGCCCGCGGATCGAATCACCTCTCCAGCGACGCCGGCGCCGCATCGAGTGCAGTAGTTCGCCTCGACGGTTATGGACGCTCCGCAATCGGGACATATCCGCCCTGTATCGATCTCTTCACGATCCATCGATTTGCGACTCCCAGCGTCGTGCCTGAACTGCTTGCGCGGTAGCGACCCCTCGCAGCAATCGCGCCATGCCCGCTCCGGTTATCGTGGAGAAGACGATCGTTCCGAGCAGCATGCCGATCAATCTAATTAACCCCGGTGGACTGTATGAGGTCGTCCCGCCGGTGACGTTCGCATCCAATATCACGCCCAGTCCAACGCATACGCTGCCCAGCAAGGCGCCGACGACCATGGTCGGAATCCACAGCCAGAAGCGCGGAACACGCCGCCGCAACGCGATCCACTGCATCACACCGACCGGAACCGCGAACAACGTCGCGGCTGCGGACCAAGCCCATGCCATCGCTTGGGCGGTCTTGACGTCGAAATCCTTGGTGAGCGGTTTTTGCCTCTGCCACTGCTCGTACCGTAACTCGGCCGTCCGAATCTTGCGCATGATTTCAGATTCACCTGGGTAGAGATTGAAGTCAAACCTGAGCGGTTCGTTGCCCCATCCGACGATGTCCTCGTTGTAAAAAGAACCGCGTTCGCGCATGTTCCCGGAAATTCCGGGACCGTTTATGTTTTCGTAAACGTCATTCCATATCAGTGGGTAGACGACCGCCATCACCGCAATGCCCAGGATGGCGCCGGCAAAGCTCGCTGGCATCCACCAACCAAGCCTGAGCTGGAGCTGATCTTCGTCTCGAAGCGACTCCCACTGGGCGATGGCGATGCCCGCGTGGATCAAGAACACGGCCAACAACGGCCAGTCATTAGCATGGATCCGCCGCCCGAACTCTGAACCGTCAAGCAGCGTCCCGACGATCGAAATCGGCAGTCCGCAGACCCAGAATGCCATGACGCCGCCGCCGGTGGTCAACAATACCCATCCGAGCACGAAGCGTGGATGAAGCCGGTTTCGCTCCACCGTCGACATCAGTTTCCTTCATTCCGTGGGCCGGCGCCTGGCAAAACCGAATCGTCGCACAATACTCGAACTCTACGGGAACAAGATCCCGCTCTCACAAACATTTCAATTCGAACCGTCATGGCGCGGTTGATCATGCAAAACGAACGATGGGTGGTCGGCGCGGCGCACGGCGTCGGCGGCCATATACGGAAGAATCCATTCCGGTTCGCGCGAAGAGTGTTCCTGCCTACGGTCGGAACGCAAGACGCTGGCCTCCTTGCGGTGACGGCCTCGAAGTATGCGGGGCCACTTCGTCATTCCGTGATGCTATCTGACAAAGACCGCAGACAAAAGGTGCATGTGGACTATTGCGGGGTAGTGCTCGTCAACTGCCAGGGGCAGCCCAAAAACAAAAAGCGGCGGACACGTGATGCCCGCCGCTTGATGTCTCGAATGGTCGTGTTTGGAGCTAGCGCCCTAGCTGCATCTGATCGCGTTGCCAGGCGTAGTCGACGTCTGAGTCGTAGAACTTCTCAGGGTTCTCAAGGGCCCAGATCTGTTTGCGGATGATGAAGTTGTCGGGCTCGAGCTCAACTGCTCTGCGCCACAATTCGATGGCTCGCGCCGCATCGCCGGTTCGGTAGGCCGCCTCGCCTTGGCGAAACAGCGAGTTCGCTTGGTCGTGCTCGTCGCCCATCGCGTCAACTTCGGGGGTCTCGGCGGCCGGCGCCGCGGGTCGGTCGATCCAGTCCTCGACGATTTGCCTGGTCTCGGCGCGACGGATGTCGAAGCCGCCAAGCCTGCGGTATTCGACGGTCCCGTCAGAGTTGATCAGGTATCCGTTGGGGATGGCTTTGAATCGGTATTGCTGACCCAAGATGTTTTCTCGGTCGACGACCGTCTCGAAAGTCGCGCCCGCATTGTCGACGAATGGCCTAGCTGCGTCAGCGCCTTGGACATCCATGGCCACGGAGAGTATCTCGATGTTGTTGTCGGACAGGGCTTCCGACTCGTAGATCTGCTGCCATACAGGCAACTGCTCGCGGCACGCTCACCACGACGCCCACATGAACAGGATGACTCGTTTGCCTTTGTAGTCGGACAGACTAATGTCGCTGCCGTCCAACGAAGGCAGCGTGAAGTCCGGCGCCATGTCGCCGGCTCCGATCGACTTGCGGCTGGCTTCGCGTGTGCTCATGCGGTCCCTCTGTACACGCAACGGCAGGAGAACAACTGCCTCCTGCCGACGTATTGACGGTTGTGTTCGGACTCAAGTGCGATTTTGTTAGGGCCAACGGCCCCAGAGGTTACATGCTTCAACCAACTCCGTGGAAGCCAACCTCGACCACGTCGCCGGTCACCATGACGGGCGTGATCCGCTCTCCGCCGGTCAGTTCCTCGACGGTGGCCCACTTGTCGGGATCGATCGACAGATCGATCTCGACGAAAGAGACCTCTAGCTCTTCCAACTCGGACTTCAGAGCGTCCGAATACGTGCAGTCCGGATGTGTATACAGCGTGATTGTGTCTGCCAAGCCCGTACCCCCGATTGAAGTTGTCCCGCTAAGTCAGATGCTCCCACATTCTAAGAGATTCAGATGCCTTTGGCAAAATCTCGGGATATGGCAGGATGATGTCACGTTCGATTTCGACGAGGACTTGACGCGACATAACCGTAAGCGTGTGCTTACGGTTAGTCATGACTTACCAAAATACTCTCACAGCCCTGGCCGATCCGACCCGACGACGAATCTTGGAGACCCTGCTCGCGGCGCCCAGTTCCGTTGGCGCGCTGGCAGATGGGTTGCCAGTCAGTCGACCCGCCGTGTCGCAGCACCTGCGCGTCCTGAAAGAGGCGAACTTGGTCGTCGACTCGCCGCACGGGACACGCCGGGTCTATCGGGTCGAAACGGCGGGGTTGGTCGAGCTTCGGGCTTATTTGGAGAGCTTCTGGGGAGACGTCATGGCATCGTACAAAGAGTTCGCGGATTCGATTGAGGGAGGACCAGATGACACAACAGAGGGCTGAACAGACGATCGCGCCGGTCAAGAAGGTCGTAACGGTGGGGCAGAGCGTCGAGGACGCGTTTCGCATCTTCACCGATCAGATCGGGTCGTGGTGGCCGTTGGACAGCCACTCGATGGGCGGCGAAAACGCGGTGAGCTGCGGCATGGACGGCGCGGTCGGAGGTCATGTCTTCGAGGAGTTGGCCGACGGGACTCGATTGAACTGGGGCGAAGTGCTGACATGGGACCCGCCGAATCGACTTGCGTTCACGTGGCAGCTTAACCGAACACCCGAGGAGGCGCAGATCATCGAGGTAACGTTTGCCGCCACTGAGTCCGGCACTCGTGTCGAGTTGACGCACTCAGGCTGGGAGCGACTCGGTGCACAGGCGGCGGAGGTTCGCGCCGGATACGACTCGGGCTGGGAGTTCGTGTTCGTCGAGCGCTACGGAGGTCGAGTCGCCGAGGAGGCGTAGCCGTCACCGCAGGAAGCCAGTCGCACGGCGCGGTTTTGCGAGGTTGTTCATAGGCGTAGCCCGTGCTACCATTCCCGTGCCGGACCAGCACGGCGGCGGTGCCGCGTGAGGCCAAACAGCCAAAACGGATTTCCAAAACGGAAGCGGCCTGATGCCGCTTCCGTTTTACGTCCAGTCGATCTTGCCTGGGCGAGCACAGGGCGTACCTGGCGCGTCAATGTCGCTGAGATAATGGCGCGAGGGGCAATCGCTACATTTCGAAACACACTATCTCCAACAATATGAGGTGACTTTTGAGCGAACACCGGATCGCGGTCATCAAGGACGACGGCATCGGCATCGAGGTGATCGAAGAGGGCATCAAGGTACGCGATGCCGCAGGCACAGAACACGGAATCACGTGGCAGTTCACCGAGTTGCCGTGGGCGTCGGACTACTACTTCAAACACGGACACATGATGCCGTCCGACGGACTCGATACGCTGTCCGAGTTCGACGCGATTTTCCTCGGCGCCGTGGGCGTGCCGGAGATACAGGACCACATTACGTTGTCCGGGCTGCTGCTGCCTATCAGACGGTCGTTCGATCAGTACGTGTGCGAACGACCCAGCGTGCTGTACCCTGGCATAGATTCGCCGCTGAAAGACAAACAAGCCGGCGACATCGACATGGTGACCGTTCGCGAGAACACCGAGGGCGAGTACGCGGACGTCGGCGGATTCCAGTACACGGGTTTTGACCAGGAGATGGGCGTGCAGGTCGGGCTATTTACTCGCAAGGGTTGTGAGCGGCTGATCACCTACGCCTTCGAGCTCGCTCGGCGCCGCGACAAGAAGAGGCTCGTAACGTCGATCACCAAATCGAACGCGCTCGGATACGGGATGATCGTGTGGGACAGGTCGTTCGAGGCCGTTGCCGAGCGCTACCCGGACATCGAAACCAACTCGCTGCTGATCGATGCGGCGTGCATGGACTTCATCCGCAAACCCGAGGACTTCGACGTGATCGCCGCCAGCAACCTATTCGGTGATATCCTCACGGACATCGGGGCCATCATCACCGGCAGCATGGGACTGGCACCGAGCGGCAACATCGACCCTGAACGTCGGTTCCCGTCGATGTTCGAACCGGTCCACGGCAGCGCTCCGGACATCATGGGCAAGGGCATCGCAAACCCGATGGCCGCGATCCTGTCGGCGGCGATGATGATGAGGCGCCTCGGCGACGACAACACGGCGGACTCGGTGGAACTGGCGGTGTTACGGACGCTCGAGTTGGGCGAGACGCTAACGCCAGACCTCGGCGGCACTTCGACGACCGCTCAGGTCGGGGATGCGGTCGTCTCGGCCCTCAGCTAACAGCAGAAACCGACAGGGAGGCGCGCAATGGCGGATCTGATCATTACAGGCGGGACGGTCGTAACACCATCCGGAACCGGCACGTACGATGTGGCAGTGGAGGGTGAACAGGTTGTCGGCGTCACCCAACCCGGAGCGATCTCGACCGACGGCGCACGCGTCATTGACGCCACCGGCAAAATCGTCGTTCCGGGCGGCATCGAGCCGCATGCGCACATCGGCGGGCCACGACAGGTCGAGCGGTCGGGCGCGGAGCCGGTGTCGCGAGCAGCGATCCACGGCGGCACGACCACCGTGCTGGACTTCGCAACTCAGGTCCATGGCGAGGACATTCGCCACGCGCTGGGCGAGGCTGGCGAACGGTGGCAGGGCAATGCTTTCACCGACTACTCGTACCACCCTATCTTCAACAGCGTCTCCGACGAAGAATCGATCAACCAAATCGGTGAATGCGTCGAGGACGGCTTCGCGAGCTTCAAGATATTCACGACCAGCATTCGGCCTCCCAGCCCTCAGATGCTCAGCAACAAGACCGATTTCGGCCGGCTGTCCCTGATCATGGACAACATCTCGGCTGCCGGCGGCATGCTGCTCGTTCATTCCGAAGACGACGACATGGTCCACTACAACTACGGCTCCGCCCAGGACAAGGGCCTGTGGGACTGGTGGCACATGCACGAGATACACACGAACATCTCCGAAGACGTGTCGTTCAGGCGGGCGATCAGGCTCGCGGAGAAGAAGTCCTGTCCGGTCTACTTCGTGCACGTCAGCGCCCGTGAGGGCGTCGAGGCAATCGGCGAAGCCAGGAGGCGGGGACTGCCGATCTACGGCGAGACCCTCCACAATTACGCCTGCTTCAACGCGGAGAACTACCGCGAAGACAACGGCATGAAGTACCACACGTACCCGTCGCTCAAGTCCGAGATCGATCGGCAAGCGTTGTGGCAGGGGCTTTTGGACGGCCGTCTGTCGACCGTGGCAACCGACCTCGTTTCGACCACGTGGGAAGAGAAGATACGGTTCAAGACCGTGGCCGACGTAACCGGCGGTCACAACGGAATCGAAACCCGCGTAGGCATCGCGTACTCTGTCGGCGTCGTCGAGCTGGGCATGTCCCTCGAACGGTTCGTCGACATAACGTCCGCCAACGCGGCGCGCATCTTCGGGATGTACCCACGGAAGGGCGCCCTGGCCGCGGGCAGCGACGCCGACATCACGATCATCGACCCGACGTTCGACCGACCGTTGACCGCTGACGACCTGCATCTGGAGGACTACAGCATCTGGGAAGACTGGCACGTCAAGGGTTGGCCGACGACGACGATCCTTCGGGGCAAAGTCATGGTCGACGAGCGCCGCCTGGTCGGCTCCGGCTCCGACGGGCGCCTTCTGTCGCGCAGAGTATCGCCGGAGGTCACCGCAGGACCGGTGTGCTAGTGTCCTGAGTTGCAGATTCGGTGCGCAAACAGCAATTCAGGCGGAAACGTCGGGGTGGTTCGACAGGCTCATCACGAACGGAAAGACCCTCACTCCGTTTGGCCTGAGCTTGTCGAAGGTTCGCGACGCTATGGTATGAACTTCTGACTCGAGACACTAGTTCGTACGGTCCTAACGGATCACGCGACCAGCCGCCACATCGACGACACCCATGTCGGTGACCCTGAGCTCCGGGATCACCGGCAAGGCCAGGAACGACAGGGTCGAGTAGGGCGACGGTAGGGAGCAACCCAGCTTCGTAGCTGCTCGTTCGAGATCTTCGATGCCAGCCACCACGAACTCCAACGGCTCGAACGAGAGCAGTCCGGCGATCGGGAGCGCCAACGATGCGATCACTACGCCGTCGACGACGCATGCCAGGCCTCCGCGATTCCGTTCGATCTCCTTTGCCGCCGCGAAGATGTCGTCGTCATCGACGCCGACCACGACTATGTTATGTGAATCGTGGGCAATCGATGTGCCGATGGCGCCGCGCTTCATGCCGAACCCTTTGACGAGGCCGATGCCGATATTCCCCGTGGTTTTATGGCGTTCGATAACCGCGATTTTGATCACGTCGCGCTCAAGATCAACCTGCACGAGACCGTCTACGATCTCAGGGCGAACATCGACACTTCGAGTGCCAATCTGATCGGGAACGACTTCCACGACGGGGAAGGCGCCTGACCCATTCGCTTTGAGTTCGAGGTTTGAGCGGTCGTACGGCCGGACTTTGAAAGTATCTTCCATGAACTTGGTTCGTGGGCTCCCAGCTTGAAACAGCGGTCTGCCGTTCTCGGCAACCTTACGACCTCGGCAGTACACCTCGTCGACCTTGAACTCCCGCAGATCGCTCAACACCAACAGGTTGGCGTGATATCCGGGACCGATGCCCCCGTAGCCGTCGAGGCGGAAGTACCGCGCAGGGTTGAGCGTCGCCATCTGCACCGCCCGCACCGGCTCCATGCCCAAGCGGATCGCTTTACGCACCACGGCGTCCACGTCGCCATCACGATGGATGTCCTTGGCGTTGCGGTCGTCCACCACCAGCATGCAACGGTGGTATTGCCGTCGTTGACTAGGGGCAGCAACGCTTCCAGGTTCTTCTCCGTGGAGCCTTCACGTATCATGAGGTGTGCCCCGCGCCGGAGCTTTTCGAGTCCTTCCTCGTAACCCACGCATTCGTGGTCGGACGACACGAGAGGGCAGAGGTAGGCGTTGAGGCGCTTGCCTCGCACTCTAGGAGCATGGCCGTCGAGCACTCTGCCGTCGGCGGCCGTTATCGTTTCCAGGACGCTGCGATCTGCGTCGATCACGCCCTGAAAGTTCATCATCTCGCCGAGACCTCGCGCGCCTTTCCATCGGAGGATCTGGCGAATCTCGGCGGGTCCCAATTCGGCGCCGGACGTTTCCAGCGCGGTCGACGGGACGCATGACGGCGCCATGAGGAAGAGGTCGAGCGGCAACCGGCGAGCCGCGTCCAACACGCTCCGGACCCCCGCGATGCCCGCGACGTTGGCGATCTCGTGCAGATCGGTCACGACGGCGACTGTTCCGTGGGGCACGACGGCTCTGGCGTACTGCCCGACGTGGAACATGGAGCTTTCGATGTGAACATGGCCGTCTATCAAACCAGGGCAGAGGTACTGGCCCTTCAGATCGACGACCCGTTCGGCTTCCGCATAGCTGCCCACGCCGGCGACGCGTCCTTCGGCCACGGCCACCGCGCCCTCCTCGATCTCGCCAGTGAACGTATTGACGATCTTCGCGTTCAC
>DCWO01000176.1:33696-90548 GCA_002328865.1 Dehalococcoidia bacterium UBA2160
GCGTTCACCTACGTCGATGCCGTACCCGACGATGAACCGGTTGGGGACCGTGAATCCAAGGTAATCGATATTCACGGGCACTCTGCGGCGGTCCGGCTTGTCCAACAAGACGCAGAGCGCAAGCGATGCCGGCCTGAGACTGCTCAGATGCCCGATCGCTGTCTGCGTCGACAGCCCTGTGTCGACGATGTCGTCAACAACGATGACGTCCCGGCCCATGATGGCTTCCCGGGAGAGTTCGAGCGACAGCCGCGGTTGCCCGCTGCTGGTCGTCGACGCGGCGTAGCTGGCCAGCCGAATGAACTCGATGCTGTGGATGGGGGTGTTCATCCGTCTGATCAAATCGGCGAGAAAGACGATTGAGCCCTTGAGGATTCCCACGATCACCGGCGATCTGTCCGCGTAGTCGTTGTCGATCTCGCGCGCCAATTGCGAGACTTTGGCGTCGACTTCTACACGTGGGATGAGGAGGGAAGGATCAACACTGTTGCCCGGACTAAACATGGTTCCGCTCCTTGGGTCGCTCGTTCGTGCGACTCCGTTGTCGGAAGCAATCCGCGTCCGTTTCAGGCATCCGGCAATGCCCGATGTGCACACTTACAATATGCCTGCTATGCCGCCGGGAATGTCGAAGAATTAAGCGGAAATGCGTGGTGATTTCGTGAGGAACCTGCGCCTCGGAGGATCCGAGCAGGTGTGCGGCGGAAGCTATGACGGCGGCCCAGGCATTGGCCCGAGATTGGATCGCGAGATCGTGAAGGACTCGACAACTCTCGCGATGAACGGGTCAGTCTTCGATGGTGTAGATATCGGGGAGCTGACGGTCGAGCTCGCCAGCGTCGAGGCCGTAGCCGACGACAAATTTATCGGGCAGGGTGAAGCCGATGTAGTTGGCGGTCACGGGCACTCGGCGTCGGCTCGGTTTGTCCAGCAATGAGCAGAGAACGAGGGAGGCTGGTTTCAGCGTGCGGAGGTGCTCCATCGCCAACTGAGTCGAGAGACCGGTGTCGACGATGTCCTCGACGACGATCACGTCCTCGCCCTCGACCGCTTCCGGTGCAAGATCGACCACCATCTTGGGCTGCCCGCTGGTCGCCGTCGACGCGCCGTAGCTGCTCACGCGGATGAACTCGACGCTCTTGATTGGCGTTTCCATCTGCCGAATCAGATCGGCGAGGAACATGAACGCGCCCTTGAGGATGCCGACCACGACCGGAGATTTACCCGAATGGTCCCGGTCGATCTGTCCGGCCAGTTCCGTGACCTTGGCATCGATTTCAGTGCAGGATATTAGCAGGGCATGATTCGGATTGATGCATGGGTCGGCCATTTCGTTGCACTCCGACGTTCTCGATTCAACGGACTCTTGCATCGCTAGGCGTCCGCCTCCGCGTGGCGATGTTCCATTATCGCCGATGGCGAACATGACAGCCAGAGCCTCCTTGCATCAAACGACATGGATCACATCTCACAATGCGGGGAGAACAATCGCATTCAGCGACGATCAGGACACGTGCAGGGGATGCGTCGTCAGTCGACGCGATCTCCCTGCGTCGATCATTGACGCGGCACGACTATGTCATTACACTCCGAGTTGCCGGGATCAGCGTTGGGGAAATTAACCGTTCGCGGTGATGGCTATCCGTGCTTCCAGCGAGGGCGGCAAGATGTCTTCGGAAGAGCAACACAATTCTGCAGAGAGCATGGGCGCCAAACACGGTCCGCTCCGAGGGGACGCCACGATAGGCGATGGGCGGCTCGGGTGTCCGGTGTGCAGAGATCCGCATCGGCCTGCGGCGAATTGCGAGCGACTGCGACAGGTTGCCCTTGCACTCGATCTATTCGCGGCGCCGGCATTCCTCACAGACCCCTTGAACTGTTTCGTATGGGTCAACGACAAGTTCAGGCGCATCGGCGGCGATCCGATCCGTGACCTTCTGCCCCCGCATCTGCGATTCATTCCCGCCTCCATTATCGGCCCATATCGTGACGTGTTCCCGCGAGGCCGAACGGAGGTCGCCCAATGCCTCCAAGGTCTTCACATGGAAGTTGCCGCGGGCAGGCTTGCCCACCGGTCCCTCGCCTTCCTGCAGAGCACATATTCTCTCGACCCGGAGCTGCCCCAAGCGGCGCGCAAGACAGACAGAGAGTGGGACGGCACTGTATCTGTCAAGCGACAGGGAGGGAAGACGGAGTTGGTTCGCGAGCAGGTCGTGCCTGTCGCCGATGCCTACGGGGGTGTCAGCGGCTTCAACATAAGCATCTGGCAACCGGTTGAGCATGACGTGCTGCCTCTTGCGGCTCCGCTCGATGACAGACGGAATGTCGCATCGGCGCTGACTGTGAGGCAGCTTGAGATCGCTCGTCTGTACGCGGCGGGGTTGACCGGCAAAGAGGTTGCATCGAAGGCTGGAGTGACGGCGGGCACGGCTAGGGCGCACCTGGAGGAGATCTACTCCAGGCTCGACATCCACTCACGCGCAGAGCTGGCAGCTTTGATGGTTCGCGAAAGCTTGGTGTGAATCTGACGATAGCACTTACAACTCGTGAGGGGCGACGGTTGAGTTCGCCCCAGCACCGGAGTTGCGCCTGCTGCGTCGCCCAGGCATCGCGTCAAGCCTCCGAGGAATCCTATCGGAATCGTAAGCGTTCGCCCGATTGGATCGTCAATCAGCGTCCATTTCGCCAGGCGGTTCGTTGACGATGCGACGAGCTCGATGGATGCACTCGTATCTGGCAAACGCCATATGTGGAGCGATGCAGGTCGAAGGTACAATGCCGGCAATCTGATTCGAGGTTGATGCCATGGATGTCAAAGAGTTCTTCCTGGAGCGTCACGATAACCTGTATTCGAAGAACATCGAAGGCCTGCTCGAGCCGTTGACGCACGAGCAGATTCGGTTGCGCCCCCACCCGGAGGTGAACTCGATCGCCTGGCTGCTCTGGCACATATCCCGCTGCGCGGACGTTGGCATGAATGTGTTTGTAGCCGTCCGCCCGCAGGTGTTGGACGAAAGCTGGCTGAAGCGACTCAACGTGTCTCTGCACGACATAGGCACGGGAATGAACGACGACGATGTCTCCGACTTCAGCCAGAGGGTGGATGTGGACGCCTTGGTCGCCTACCATGCGGCAGTCGGTCAGAGAACCGGAGAGATCGTGTCCGATCTGAGGCCAGAAGATCTGAATGTGATAACAGACCCCGACGAGGTGCACGAGCTGGTACGCCAGGAAGGTCTCATCAGGGAAAACGCGATGTGGGTTGCAGACAACTTCAGCGGGAGACCCAAAGCATGGTTTCTAGCCCAACTTGGTCTTGCCCACAACTACGGCCATATGTACGAAGCCAACACCGTGCGCAGCCTTATGGGGATCCACGGTGGCTGATGGCGGCGACGGTCACGCGAATACGCAACCGAATTCCGATCGCGTACTTTGATTGACGACCTCGGCGTCTGATGGCCCTTGCTCCAGGCTCCAAAACCGCGCTGAATCCGTTTTCACAAGAAGCCATATAGAATGGCTGACTCAAAGTCGTGCGCGAACTCGCCGGATGGGACCGAATCGCTCTGCCTGGTCCTCACCGCCAAGAAGGATTCGCCTCGGCATTGATAACCGTTCTTGACTGGTCTGCGACGCCTGTGCTAGGGTTTCCCAACATGCCGCACTGCGGCGTCATATCAGGCATCGATGGGGAGCAGTAGGGGTCAAACCCGCCACAGAGAGCCAGCGGCAGGTGTGAAGCTGGCGCGTGGACACCCACGAACTCGCCCCGGAGCCTCCGACACCAAACCCGAGCCTTGAATGAGGGCGGGCGATAAGGCGGACGGCACGCACCGTTAACGCGATCGAGTGGTCCGACGAGATTTCGTCGGGCAACTAGGGTGGTACCGCGGGTCCGTTCAGATATTCAGCCCGTCCCTGGAAAGGGGCGGGTTTTTTTGTATTCCACGAAAGTGGACTCACATCGGACGCCTAGAGATAATTCGAGGGGATTTGGGGGACTGGATATCACCAACGGTTGTGTCGAAAGAGAGCGGAGCGCGCGGACAGGCACATACGTAAGCTGATGCGAATGGGGTGCAGGGGCGAAGCCCCGCCGGGGTTTGGGGTGTCTCCAATTCCTCTCCCCCTCTTTTAGGGGTGGGGTGGGGCCGATTCGCTCGGACGACGACCAAGTAGGAACATAGGTCGGGTGACCTCAACAACACGGAGCAGTGCATGACAACCACAAGAACCACAGCCACCAGGTTCGACCACGCCGAGATTTCCGCCAAGTGGCAGGCTCGTTGGGAGCGCGACGGAATCTACAAGGCGCACGACGACGACCCTCGTCCGAGGTGGTACGAGCTCCACATGTACCCGTATCCGTCAGGCGACCTCCACATCGGCCACTGGTTCGCCATGTCGGGCGCGGACACCCATGCCCGATTCAAGCGCATGCAGGGATACAACGTGCTGCACCCGATGGGCTTCGACGCATTCGGCCTGAACGCCGAGAACGCCGCCATCGCCCGCGGCATCCACCCGTTCAAGTGGACGATGGACAACATCGAGAACATGCGCGGCCAGCTTCGGTCAATGGGCCCGTCATACGACTGGGACCGGGAAATTGTTACGTGCTCGCCCGAGTACTACAAGTGGAACCAGTGGTTCTTCCTCCAGTTCTACAAGGCGGGTCTCGCGTATCGGGCCAACGCGCCGGTCAACTGGTGCCCGTCATGCGTCACCGTTTTGGCCAACGAGCAGGTGATCGACGGCTTGTGTGAACGGTGCGACACCGCGGTTACACATCGCGACATGAGCCAGTGGTTCTTCCGGATCACCAAGTACGCCGACGAGCTGCTGGACCAATCGGGGATGGACTGGCCCGAGAAGATCAACACGATGCAGACGAACTGGATCGGGCGCAGCGAGGGCGTCGAGATCGAGTTCGACATCTCGGAGTACGGTCTCGACGAGACCACGCTCCGGACGTTCACCACCCGAATCGACACGATCTTCGGCGTCACGTTCATCGTGCTCGCTCCCGAGCACCCGCTGGTGGACAAGCTGACGACGCCGGAGCAGGCGTCCGAGGTCGCCGCCTACGTCGAACAGGCGAGGCGGGACACCGAGGTTGAACGCCTGTCGACCGAGCGCGAGAAGACCGGCGTCCACACCGGCGCGTATTGCCTCAACAGACTCAACGGCGAGCGCGTGCCGATCCTGATCGGCGACTACGTGTTGCACACCTACGGCACCGGCGTCGTGATGGGTGTGCCGGCCCACGACGAGCGCGACTTCGTGTTCGCCAAGAAGTACGACCTGCCGATCCGCGTGGTCGTCGCGCCGCCGGACTGGGAGGGCGGCGACCTGGACGACGCGTACATCGCCCCGGGAACGCAGGTGAACTCGGGCCAGTTCGACGGCATGCCCAGCTCCGAGGGAATGACCAAGATCGCCGAACACATTGAGCAGCAAGGCTGGGGCGACCGAACGGTCAACTACCGGATGCGCGACTGGCTGATCTCGCGACAGCGCTACTGGGGCACGCCGATTCCGATCGTCTTCTGCGACGAATGCGGCGAAGTTCCGGTTCCGGAATCCGACCTGCCCGTGCTGCTGCCTCAAGACGCCGAGTTCCTGCCGACCGGCGAGTCGCCGCTGGCCCTGCACGACGCGTTCGTGAACGTCTCGTGCCCAGACTGCGGCCGCCCGTCGAAGCGCGAGACGGACACGATGGACACGTTCGTCGACTCGTCCTGGTACTTCCTGAGATACACCAACGCCCAGTACGCCGACGGGCCGTTCGACCCCGAGACGGTCGGCAAGTGGAGCCCGGTCGACCAGTACACCGGCGGCGTAGAGCACGCGGTCATGCACCTGCTCTACGCACGATTCTTCGTCAAGGCGCTGCGAGACCTCGGTCTGATCGACTTCGACGAGCCCTTCCAGCGGCTGTTCAACCAAGGGACGATCATCTTCCAACACCAGAAAATGAGCAAGTCCCGCGGCAACGTCATCGCGCCTGACGACTACGTCGTCGAAGTCGGGGCCGATGTCGTGCGCTGCTACCTGATGTTCCTCGGACCGTGGGAGCAGGGCGGCGACTGGAGCGACTCCGGCATCAACGGCATCGCTCGATGGGCAAACCGAGTCTGGGACCTGGGCCACCGCAACCCGGCGGACCTGAACGGCACGACCTTGAACGAAGAGACATCACGCGACCTGCAACGAACGATGCACAAGACGATCCGTCGCGTCTCCGACGACATGGACCGGTTCAAGTTCAACACGTCCCTGGCCGCGATGATGGAGCTGACCAACGCCATGGTCCAGGCCTGGGACCGAGCCGACGTCAGCGCCGACGTCTGGAACGACGCGGTGGCCAACCTGCTGACGCTCATGGCGCCCATGGCGCCGCACATAGCCGAGGAGCTGTGGGAAGCGTCCGGCCACGAATACAGCGTCCACACCCAACCCTGGCCCGAGTGGGACGCCGAACTCGCCGCCGACGAGATGATCACGCTGGTCGTCCAGGTCAACGGCCGTCTCAGGGACCGCATTGAAGTCCCTGCTTCGATCGACGCGGAAACGGCCACGGAGACCGCGCAGGCGAGCGCCAAAGTCCAGGTTCACACTGAAGGCAAGACCATCGCGAAGGTCATCTACGTGCCCGGCAAGCTGGTGAACATCGTCGCGCGGTAGGGGCGCGATGCAAAGGGGCTCGCCCCTCTGCACTCCCCACGATGACGGCTACGCGATGACCTTGAAATCGTATGTGGTCGTGTTGAGGTCGCCTTCGGCGAAGCGGGTCATGCGCAGCGGCGTGATGTCCAGGAGCTTGGCCTCGCCTTCGAGGATGAGCTCGGACAGAGCGATGCCCACGGCTGGGGCCTCCTTGAAGCCGTGGCCGCTGAAGCCGGTGCAGATGTACAGGCCCTCGATTCCGTCGACCTTGTCGACGACCGGGTGCAGGTCGGGCGTCGAGGTGTAGAGCCCGGCGTAGCCGGTGAACAGCTCCGACTCCTCGATGCCGGGGATGCGGCGCGCGATCCTCTCCCAGATCTCCTCGACGAAGCCCATCGTGGAACGGGGGTTGTACGCCTCTGGGTCAGCCGGGTCCTCGTGGTTGCCGTTGCCGACCAGCGTCAGGTCGGCGCCCTCGGGACGGAAGTAGATCAGGTTGGTCATGTCGCCGCCGCCGGGATGGGACGGCACCAAGTCCAGCCTTCGGCGTAGGAAGAAGACTTCGTGGCGCGTCGCTTTCAACGGCAGGTCGATGCCGTGCTTGCCCAGAAACGTGGACGACCACGGACCCGTGGCAACGACTGCGATGGGCGTCTCATATCGCTCGCCCGAGGTGACGACTGCCTTGACCTTGCCGCCCTCGATCTCGATCTCTTGCGCGGGCGATTCCAAAACGACTGTGGCGCCCAGGTCTCGAGCCCGCATCGAGTAGGCGAGGGCGGTGCCCGACGGATCGCCGTGGCCGGACTCCGGTTCCCACGCGAAAGCTTCGGACTCGTCCAGGTGGAACGCGGGCGCCAGTTCTTTCGCCTCTTTGTATGTGACGAGGTCGGTGTCGATGCCAACCGACTTCTGCATCGTCACGTTCTTCTTGATGCCGTCGACCGCGTCTTCGGGGACGATGATGAGGTAGCCGGTCTTCACGAACTCCACCGGGTCGCCGCCGACGATTCCGGCGAAATCCTTGAAGATGTGGAAGCTCTCCCAGGCCAGTCGAGCGTTGACTTCGGTGGAGTAGTGCATCCGGATGGCGCCGGACGACCGTCCGGTTGACCCCGATCCGAGCGTGTCTCGCTCCAAGAGGACCGGAGCTTGGACGCCGCGGGAAACCAGGTTGTACAGAATGCTCGTCCCCATGACGCCGCCGCCGATGACGACGGCTTCAGTTGTGACGGTCAATGGTTTACCTCGTTGGTTCGGTCATCGATTGAGTCGTCCACATCCTTCCGGATAGCGCAATACATCGGCGAAAGAACGGCGGACCGACGAAACGAAGACCCAAATTTGCCTCCACGACTGGGGCTGACTTCGCTATAATACCCTCCGCATCGCAGTGGATGCAAAACAAGTTCCCCCTTTTAGGAGCACTGATATGCAGTTCAAATTGACGGTCCTGCCCGGAGACGGCATCGGACCCGAGGTGATCGAAGAGTCGATCAAGGTGCTGCGGGCCGTGGGAGTCCGATTCGGGCACGAGTTCGAATTCCAGTACGGGATCGTCGGCGGCGGCGCCATCGACGCGACCGGCACGCCGTTGCCCAAGGAGACGATCTCCCTGTGCCGAGGAGTCGACGCGATTCTCTTCGGCGCGGTCGGCGGGCCTAAGTGGGACGACCCCAGCGCCAAGGTGCGACCCGAGGACGGCATACTGGCGATCCGCAAGCAGCTCGGGCTCTTCGCGAACCTCAGGCCGGTGAAGGTCCTCCCGGCGCTGATTAACTCGAGTCCTGTCAAGGCCTCGCTCCTGGAAGGCGTCGACATGATCGTCGTCCGCGAGCTTACCGGCGGCCTCTACTTCGCGTCGCCAAAACGTCGATGGGAGACGTCACGAGGACGTCGCGGCGTAGATACTCTGCGCTACACGGAGCAGGAGATCGACCGCATCCTGCGCGTCGGCTTCGACCTGGCTCGACGCCGCAAGAAGCGGCTCACCTCCGTCGACAAGGCCAACGTGCTGGAATCGTCCAGGCTGTGGCGCGAGATCGCCACGGAGGTCGCGTGCGAGTATCCGGACATCGAGTTGGAACACGTTCTGGTCGATGCGGCAGCCATGCAGCTCATCCGAAATCCGGCTCACTACGACGTGATCGTCGCCGAGAACATGTTCGGCGACATCCTGACCGACGAGGCGTCGGTCTTGTCCGGATCGCTGGGCATGCTCCCATCTGCCAGCCTCGCGGGCTTGCCGAAGGGGGGCCGAGCCAAACGTGGGAACAAGGTCAGCCTGTACGAGCCGATCCACGGGTCCGCCCCGGACATCGCCGGGCAGGGGATCGCCAACCCGATCGGGACCGTTCTCAGCGCAGCCATGATGCTCCGCCATTCGCTCGGCCTCGAAGACGAGGCGACGGCTGTCGAGCGCTCCGTCGACGGCGCGCTGGCGGAAGGCTACCGGACGCCGGACATCGGATCGGACGGCGGCGAGGTCATCGCGACCTCCCGCATGGGAAGCTTGATCGCAGGCGGGATCTAGGTTGGGGGTTGGCGTCGATTCGGCCTGATGGTCATCAACTAAATACGTTGTGCTCAACGCTTCTCGATGTGCTGGATCGGTAGGAATATGAGAAGCTTCTGGAGTCCTTCAGGCAACATGGTGTGTCCAGCGACGAGATTCTTCACCTGCGGGTTCAGAATGACACAAATTGTTCGGCGTCACTTGATTTGTTTATCGCCATAAGGCCGAGATCGCTGGCGTCGTGGTCTTCTTTTATGGACCGAGCCGCGCGCCACGATCCGCGTCTATCGCAACTCGCCATTCTGACGCGTAGCGGAAGAATCTGGTCGTTTACCACACGCATTTGCCTGCTCGACCCGAGATGCTTCGGTTCCCTCAGCATGGTGAGGTGGCCGCCCCTACGACGCCAGCCTGTCGAGGATATCGGCTAGCCTGCTGACGCGGGTGTCAACGTCCGCCAGGCGGTCTCTCTCTTTTTCGACCACCTCTTCGGGGGCTTTTGAGACGAACTGCTCGTTGCCCAGTCTGCCCGCCAACCTCTTGCGGTGCGCTCGCAACTCTTCCAGCTCTTCCTGAAGCCGGGCCTTCTCACTGTCCAGGTCGACCAGATCGCCGATGGTCATTCCCAACGTCCCCAGTCCGAGAACCTGCACCGCCTCGCTGCCGTCCTGTCCCAACGCGTCCGCATTCGGGGCGATGCTCAGCTCCACGCCGGCGCCAGATTGGATGAAGGCGCTTGAGTCTCGGAATACGCCTTCGAGATCGTCGGCGGTCGCGACTCGGGCGGCGATCTCCAGGTTGTTGGCCACCCTGAACACGGCGCGGACGTTGCGGGCCGCTCGCGTGAGCTCGACCACGGCTTCGATCTCGCGCTCCGCCTGGTCGTCGAACCTGGTTCTGTCCGCCTGTGGATACGGCGCGACGATCAGGGCAGCAGGGGATGACGAGCCTTTCGGCAAGTAGTCTTGCAGGGTTTGCCAAATCTCTTCCGTGACGAATGGCAGGAACGGATGCAGCAATCTGAGCACACGCTCTAGCACGTGGGCCAGCACGGGCAACGGCGATGGCGATTCACCGGCCCGCACGCGGATCTTGGACATCTCGATGTACCAGTCGCAGTACTCGTCCCACAGGAAGTCATGGATCGTAGTTTGCGCCTCTCCGAACTGGTGCGTGCTCATGAACGCGTCGACCTGCTCGGCGACGCGGTTGAGCCGGCTGACGATCCACCGGTCCTCGCGGTGGGTCAGACTGGGGAGGTCGTCCCAACCATCCAGTGATTCCGCCTGATCGAGGTTGGACATCACGAACCTGGCGGCGTTCCACAGCTTGTTGGCGAAGTTGCGGCTCGCTTCCAGCTTGCCTTCGTTGGTGCGCATGTCGGCGCCTGCCGCTGTGCCTGTGGTCAGGGCGAAGCGGACGGCGTCCGCGCCGTACATGTCGATCAGCTCCAGCGGGTCGAGCACGTTGCCCTTGACCTTGCTCATCTTGATGCCCTCGGGGTCCAGCACCATTCCGTGAAGGTACACGGTGTGGAATGGCGCCTCGCCCATGTTCTCCAGCGCCATGAAGATCATCCGGGCGACCCAGAAGAACAGGATGTCGTGGCCGGTCTCCATCACCGAGGTCGGGAAGAAGTAGTCCAGGTCCTCGGTGTCCTCGGGCCAACCCAGCGTCGAGTGGGGCCACAGCGCTGAGCTGAACCAGGTGTCGAGCACGTCCTCGTCTCGGCGCAGGCTGGTCGCACCGCAAGTCGGGCACTGCCTGGGGTTCTCCATCTCGACGATGGTCGCGTCGCAGTCGTCGCAGTACCAGACGGGGATTCGGTGCCCCCACCAGAGCTGGCGGCTGATGCACCAGTCGCGGATGTTGTCCAGCCAATTGTAGTAGACCTTCTCGAACCGCTCGGGCACGATCTTGATCCTGCCCTCCGACACGGCGTCTCGTGCGGGCGCAGCAAGAGGCGCCATCTTGACGTACCATTGTTCTGAAACGATGGGCTCGACGACCTCGTCGCAACGGTCGCAGTGGCCGACAGAATGCGTGTACGGCTCGATTTTCTCGATCAGACCCTCTTCGTCGAGCCGTTCGACGACTCTGGCCCTGCATTCGTCGCGGTCCAAGCCCTCGTACGGGCCGGCGTTCTCGTTGAGCGTGGCATCGGGATTGAGAGCGTTGATGACCTCGAGGCCGTGTCGCTGTCCGATCTCGAAGTCGGCCGCGTCGTGGCCTGGAGTCACTTTCAAGGCGCCGGTGCCGAATTCGAGATCCACTGCATCGTCGCCCACGATGGGCAGGATGCGGCCCATAATCGGCAACACCGCGTTCTTGCCGACGAGGTGGCCGTATCTCTCATCAGCCGGATTCACGGCGACGCCGGTGTCGGCCAGCATCGTCTCGGGGCGAGTGGTCGCGACCGACATGTGACCGTCGTCGCCCTCGAGCGGGTACTTGATGTGCCAAAGATTGGAATCTTCCTCGCGGTGCTTGACCTCGAGGTCGGAAAGCGCGGTTTGGCACCGAGGGCACCATGTGGTGATGCGGTTGCCTTTGTAGATGAGCCCCTTCTTGTAGAGGTTCACGAACGTCGTGCGCACGGCTTTGCTCGGTCCGGCGTCCAGTGTAAAAACCTTGCGATTCCAATCGCACGACGCCCCGAGTCGTTCGAGCTGCGTGTAAATGCGTCCGCCGTAGTCGTCGACCCAACTCCAGATGCGCTCGACGAATCGGTCGCGTCCGAGATCGTGGCGGGTGATGCCGTCGGAGGCGAGGAGCCGCTCGACGACCACCTGCGTCGCGATGCCGGCGTGGTCGGTGCTAGGGAGGTACAGGGTCGGGTCGCCGAGCATCCTGTGCCAACGAACCAGCAGGTCTTCGACGGCGATGGTCAGGGCATGGCCCATGTGCAGTTCACCCGTCACGTTGGGCGGGGGCATGATCACGACGAAGGGCTTCTTGGCGCGGTCGATTTCCGGCGCGAAGTAGCCGCCTTTGTTCCAGAAATCGTAGATCCGCCCCTCGACGGCGCTCGGGTCGTATGCCCTTGGGATCTCTCGTTTTTCTGCCTGAGTCATGCCTATGGAGACCTCGGATAAAAGATCACTCATTCTAGTCGTCCCGACGAAGGAGCGTCAACGACGCGCTTTGCATGATGTACCATACGCGGGTTATGCAGCAAATCAAGTTGCCGGGCATCAGCCTGGTCCTCGGAGTCGGAAGCGCGATCGCCGCTTTCGCCCTGTACCTGTCCACGCTGGCGCCAACGCTGAGCTGGGGTTGGCGCGGCATGGGCGTGGACGGCGGCGAGCTGCTGGCCGCCGCGCACTCTCTGGGCGTGCCGCACCCGTCCGGTTATCCGACCTACATGTTGTTTCTGAAGGGTTTCGGCTCGATCGTCGCCATCGGAGATTTCGCGTTCAGGGGCAACCTGGCCTCCGTGGTCTTAGGAGCGCTCACGGTCGGTTTGCTCTATTGGGTCACGTTGGTGATCGCCCGAGGCCAGTATCGGGACTCTCCGGAGTGGCTGGTGGCGCTTGTTTCTTCCTTTGCGGCACTGACTTTCGCCGCGACGCCGCTGTTCTGGTCGCAGGCGGTCATCACCGAGGTGTACACCCTGAACACCGTGTTCGTGGGCGCGCTGGCGGTGCTTGCCCTCCACATCGTCACGGGAAGCTGGCGGAACAGGCCGCGATCCGAACGACACATGCAACGCATGCTGGCCGTGTTCGGACTGCTGGTCGGCCTGGGAATGGGCAACCACTTGACTCTGCTCGCGATCGCCGCCCCACTGGCCCTGTGGATCGCAATTCAGACGAGGCCCCGAGTCGCCGACGTGGCATGGGGCGTCGCAGCGTTGGCGGTCGGGTTGTCGGTCTACGCGTACCTGCCGATACGGGCAGGGGCCGGACCGGCGGTGAACTGGGGCGACGCATCGTCTTCGGACGGCTTCATTTGGATGCTGAGCGGCCGAGCATATCAGGACTACGTGTTCGGCATACCCCTCGATTCCATAGGCGCCAGATTGGCGGACTGGTTGGACTTGGTGTTCATTCAGTTCAATCCATTGGGCTTGTTTTTCGTTTTGGTTGGCATTGCGGCCGTGGCTAAAACCGAGCAATGGCTGTTCCGGATGATCGTTCTATCCATCGCAGGGTTGTTCGGATACGCCATCGCATACAACACGTTCGACGCCGAAGTGTTGACGATTCCGGCCTTCTTCCTCCTCTCGGCGTGTTCCGGATTGGGATTGCTCGCTGTTCTGACCAACGTGTCGCGCTGGGCCTCCGAAGGTTCGCGACATCGCACCCGATCGCGCTCGCGCAAGAACATCTTGAAAGGGTGGCGATCGGCGCCGTTTCTCCTCGTCGTGGCCTTTGTGGCCGTTCCCGTGGGCACAGTGGCGATGAACTACTCGTCGCAGGATCTCAGCGACGACCGGCGCGCGGAGGAGTTCGCGGAGGCGGCGATCGACATGGCGTCGCCGGGTTCGGTGGTAATCGCGGACGGAGAAGCAAAGACGTTCGCGCTGTGGTATGAGACGTTCGTCGAACGCCCGGAGTCCGAAGTCATCCCGATCTCGGCCCGCTTGCTCCAGTTCGACTGGTACGGCCCCAGCCTGAACGAGCGCTATCCGGGCCAATTGCCTGCCGAATGGCCGTCAGACGTCCTCGGCGCGCTCGAGGCCATCATCGACCACACCGCCGTCGAATCGGGCGTGTACTTGACGTACTTCAGCCCGGACCTGGCGGAGAACTACGCACTGTCGCTTCAGCCGCATGGGCTGTACAAGGTGGGCCTGCGGTAGGAATTCTTTGCGGGCGACTTTCGGTATGGTGAGAAATCTTCGAATGGAGGCGTGTCGTGTCCGAAATGTTGAGGGGCGTCAAGGTGCTGGAGCTTGCGAACTGGGTTGCGGCGCCGTCTGCCTGCGCGATGCTGGCCGACATGGGGGCGGTGGTCATCAAAGTCGAGCCCCCGGAAACCGGCGACGCGGTCCGAAGCCTGAGCATTAGCACGAAAGGATTCGGCACACACTCCGACGGCTTGAACGTCGTTTTCGAGCAGCTCAACCGGGGCAAACAAAGCATGGGAATCAACCTCAGAGTCGACGAGGGACGCGAAGCCGTTCGACGGCTTGCCGCCGAGGTTGACGTAATGGTCACGAACCTCACGCCCCATCGTCAGCAACGATACGGCCTCAGCTACGAGGACATCGTCGCCGTCAATCCGCGCATAGTCTACGTGAACCTGACCGGGTATGGCATGGATGGACCCGAGCGGGACCGATCCGGGTTCGACTACGCAGCGTTCTGGGCGCGCTCCGGGATCATGGCCACGTTGGGCGAGCAGGGCGAACCCCCGGTGCAGCAACGCCCTGGGTTCGGCGACCAGACCACATCCCTGGCGGTGGTCGCCGCGGTCGGAATGGCGCTGTTCGAGCGGGAACGGTCCGGCAAGGGGCAGCAGATCGACTGTGCGCTTCTCCACACTGCGCTGTGGGCAGTCGCCCCAGACGTTGTCGCATCGTCGAGAGACAAGGCGCCGATGCCGCGCAATGACCGCGCACGCGCCGCTAACGCGTTGTTCAACTTCTACGAAACGAAGGACGGGAAGTGGGTCCAGCTTGTGATGATCCAGTCCGACCGGTTTTGGACGGGTTTCTGCCGAGCCTTGGAGATCGAGCACTTGACAGACGACCCTCGGTTCGTCAGCCATGTGGCCAGGACAGAGAACGGCGCCGCGTTGCTCCGGATCGTCACCGACCGGATTGCAGAACGGACCAGGGGCGACTGGGCGGCGCGACTGGACGAGGGAGGGTGCATCTGGGCGCCAATCCAGACCGTGGACGAGCTCGCCGACGACCCACAAGTCGTCGCGAACGAGTACACAAAGATGTTGGAGCACGCGGACGGCGGCGAGTTTCAACTCGTCCAGGCACCGATGAAGTTTCACAGAACTCCGACGGAAACGACAGGCCTCGCCCCAGAACTGGGCCAGCACACCGAGACCGTTCTGCTGGAGCTCGGGTACTCCTGGGACGACATCACCACGCTCAAGGACAAGGGCGCGATCATCTGAACGGCCGCAGAGGATCCGACATCCCATTGCCATTGACCGTGCTGGCTCTGCCGTTGACCCCCTGCGCCCAGGCGAATAGACTACTGTGCGGAACACGCTCGGATACAGCACAGGTGCAGGAGATGAATCATGGTCAGCGCAGGCGGGATGGAGTACGGCCCGGTTCAACCGGAAGAGGTGCAGCCGCTTTGGGCGTTGCTCGACCAGGCGCTCAACATATCGCTAGTGCCCGGTTGGAACGACCACGTCGGCCCCGATAGGTTCCGCGTACTCAGGCGCGGCGGCAAGCTGGCCGGAGGCATGGGAATCGTCCCGATGGGGCAGTGGTTCGGCGGATCCAGCGTCCCGACCGGCGCCGTCACGTCCGTCGGCATCGCTCCCGAGTTCAGAGGAGCGGGCGCTGCCTCCATGCTCATGAAGAGTTCGCTCGACGAGATCCACGAGGAAGGCTGGCCGCTCTCGACGCTGTTCCCGTCGACGTTGAACTTCTACCGGCACGCGGGATACGAGCGGGCGGGAGTGAAGGTCGTCTACGAGATGCCCACAACCGCCATAGACGTCGGTTCGCGCGAACTCGACATCGTCGAGGTGGACGACTCGTCGCACGAAGACATCTACATCACCTACAACGCCCGCGCGCAGTCGACGTCGGGCAATCTCGACAGGCCGCCGGTGTTGTGGGAGCCGATCTTAGGCTTTGGCGGACGGCAGGTGTACAGCTACCTGATCACCGGTCCCGACGGTCCCGAGGGATACGTGATATTCCAGCAATCGCGCAGCGCCGCCCACATCCGCGTGCGCGACGTCGCGTTGCTGACGCAAAACGCCGCGCTGAAGTTGCTCCGATTCTTCGCCGACCACCGTTCGACCATCGACAGCATCTCGTGGAACGGAGCGCCCAACGACCTGATGGTGCACGCGCTGGGCGAACAGGAAGCCAAGATGACGAAGTCGAGGGACTGGGTCATGCGGATCGTGGACGTCGAGGGCGCCTTGGCAGCCCGCGGGTATCCGGCGGGATACGAGGGTGAGCTGCACATCAGGGTCGAGGACAACCTTCTGCCCTGGAACACCGGGGACTACGTGCTCGAGGTCGCGTTCGGACGAGGCAAGGTTCGCCGCGGTGGCCGAGGCGACCTGCGCACCGGAGTCCGAGGCCTCGCCGCGTTGTACTCGGGACACGTCGCGCCGGTCGAGCTCCGAGCGATGGGCGCGATGGACGGAGACGACGCGACGATCGCCGCTGCGACGCTCATGTTCGCCAGCCCCAGCCCGTGGATGTCCGATCAGTTCTAACAGGCTGAGCCTGATTCATCATGCGGTCACCAATCACCGTGGCGTAGGGTCGGGTTTCAAACCCGACCGCGCGACGCTGCTCGCGGAACGGTGTTGTGCAGGTGGTCACGCTTCGATGACAATCAAGAACAAGCCCGCCTAGATGCTCGCTCGACACGCGTCGCGGATCGTGCCGCCGTTGGACCGAGACGGGCGGGTCGTCATGGCAGCGGCGGCTCTGCGGTCGTTGGACTACGGGTTCCTCGCCATCTTCCTCGGCGTCTACGTGACCGTGCTGGATTTCACGGCGTTCGAGGCTGGGCTCGTCTTTAGCGCGATCATGGCCGGCGGAAGCCTGTCCAACGCCGTCGCGAGCTGGCGCGGCGACTCGATCGGCCGGCGCCGGATGCTCGTCGTCATGGCGGTGCTCATGGGCTTGGGCGGAGTGATGTACGCCGTCACGTCATCCGTGGTCGCGATGATGGCAATCTCGGTCTTCGCGATGACCACCTCGACGGGCGGCGACCGCACGGCGTTCCTCACGCTGGACATGGCGGTGCTGGCCCAGACGACGCAGGACAGACACCGCACGGCGGTCTTCACGCTGTACAACGTGGTCGGCCGGGGGACCAAGGCGATCGGGGCGCTGATGATCGCCGCGCCGGTCGTGATCCAGGCGTGGACGGGCCTTGACGAGATCGCGTCGTTCAAAGCGATGTTCTGGGCGTACGCGGTCGTCGCCTTCGCCGGAGTCGCCGTCTACGCGCTGCTGACCCCCAACGCGGAGGCTCCACGCGCGCCGCTATCCAACGGACCACTGGACGAAGACGAGGACGCGGACATCGACGCCAGCGGCAACGGCCCGACGCCTGGCAGCGCTCGCTCGACGATATGGCGGCTGGCGGCGCTGTTCTCGCTCGACGCGTTCGGCGGCGGACTCAAGGTCAGCGCCTTCTTGTCGTTCTGGTTCACCACGAAATTCGACCTTAGCATCGAGACCATCGCCGCCATCTTCTTCGTCGGGCAGCTCCTGAACGTGATATCGCTGCTGCTGGCGGCCCCGCTGGCCGGTCGAATCGGACTCGTCGCCACGATGGTCTTCACCCAAGCCGTCGCCAACATCGTGATGATCCTGATGGCCCTGAGCGGGAACCTGTGGCTGGCGGTGACCTTCTTCATGGCGCGCGAGCTCACCAACGAGATGGACATCCCGACCCGGCAGTCCTACTCAATGGCCATCGTCCCGCCCGAAGCCCGAACGGCAACAGCCGGCGTCACAAACCTCGGCCGAACGCTGGCCCAGACCGTCACCCCCGGCATCGCCGGCTTCGTCGCGCAAACCCTCACCCTCGGCGCCCCAATCATCCTCGGCAGCGCCATCAAACTCGTCTACAACGGCCTGCTCTACGGCATGTTCGGCAAGGTCAAAGCGCCGGAGGAGGGCTGATGAGGCCTAAGGGGTAGGAGGTGCGAGATTTATATCGGCGGGATCTGTACTCTCAACCTTGTGAAGCGTAGAATTCACTCAGTCGTTGGGATTGACGCGCGGTTCGTCAGTGGTAGCGATCAGATGCCTAATGACGTCGTCGACTACCAAAGCTTCGTTGTCCCACCTTTCAGGGTCGTCCAGGAGATGACGCCATGCATCCGGTTAGCAACGGCGAGATATTTGACACCACCGTACGTGAGTTGCTCGCGACGGGAGGCATAGTTCATGTCGACCAGGAAACGGACGCGCTTCTCGAGGCCATTGCCCACGGCGAAGGTTCAGTCGAAACTGCGCTGAACTTGCTCGCGAGGGAGTTTGCCGTGCTGTTGATTGGGGGAGTATGCGTGCCGTTCGCGGTCGACAGGCAAGCATTTATCAAGTTCGGCACGCGTGTTATCACGCAAGTTGAAGAAAATCGCATGAACATAGAATCTGTATTGCGAAAGGCTATCGCCGACGCTGATAGCCGAGTCGACAGTGCTTGGACTGCGTTCATGTCGAAGCCTGATGGTGACGAATCCTGGGATGAATTCTTGCGCTTGCGCATCCCGTCCCCTGATCTGTTCGCCTGGTTTGTCATCGGCTTCGAAGCCTTTGGTCGTCTACGAAGCGGGGACCGAAAAGGGTTCCTCAATGTGTTGTCCGAGATACAAGAATTGGAACCGGTCCCTGTCGGAACTTGGCATCGATTTCTCATCTCTGACATCATCGACCAACTTTTCTCCGATAATGAAACTCTCACGGGAAATGAATGGGGCGCACTCGTCGATTTGTGTGCAAGATTCCTTGCCGAATCCGAGTTGGCCGAGTATGATCCCGAGCCGGCGGACGTAGATCGGACAACGATCAGCGCTCCTCAAACGTCCACAGAGTATTGGGCATGGCAGTTTGGTCGAGTCGCGGCCCTCGGCATTGCGGTTGACGAAATCAGGGATGCGGAGATATTTGAAGGCTGGGACAACGGCCTTGCAGCCCTAAGCCTGATATTGGGATCAGGTCAACCTGTAGATTGGGTGATTCAGCGGGCGTGGGCCGGAGCATTGGTGACTTGGGGAGCAAATCGAGGCAATTGGGAAGACAGGGACGGCAACTCATGGTTTGAGACCAAAGTAGGCGTGCCCGCATTGCCGTTGGAGATCGTTCCTACTACACATCTCTATTGGATTATGCGTATCGGTCTTCTTGACGCCGTCGGTCAACTGAAGGGACGAGGACTCGCGAAACCCGAGATGATCGCTGATGAACCTTCGGCGGGTAACGCCCTCATGTTGGGCAGCTATCCTGAACTCGGCAAGGAAATCGTCGGTGCAATGGTCCAGAACCCAAACCTGGGTGACGCCCTCCTGCAAGCTGTGGAGTTAGCCGGTCAACGACAAGAAGAGCAGGTAACGTCAGGATTGAAACAACGGTTGGGTGTGATTTGGGATCGACTGCCCGAAGATGCCCGCCAACACTTGATTGACGCCGAGCACAACCGGCGACAGAGAAAATGGCGTTATGTTAGTCTCGACTATGCGAACGCTACGGAGGCGGCATTGTCCGCCTGGCTCGACATGCCGAAGGGAGCGCAACAATCGCCAACGGTTCTTGGTCAATGGGCGACTATTCTCAAGAGCATGGCTGGACAATCGCGCAACAGGTCGCGCGACGACCAGTGGCTTCGGCAGACCTATGATCCTCGGGTCTCGAAGAGTTTGGCTCATGCGCTGGACGTACTTCGGGAAGCCCGTCTGCCAGGCGCGCACGGTGTACCCGGCTCGCCGCTCGCGAACAAGACGCGGGGTGTTGTACTCGGCCTCGACCGTGAAAATGTCTTTGAACTTATTCTGCGATTCGCGAGACGTCGGCAGAGGTAGATGCGTCCTCTCGCGCGATTTCGCTTGGCTTTTGCGTGTTTGGAAGTCGCAATTCAGTCTTGCCAGCCATTCGAGGAGCAAATGCACTGGCGGTCACTTTTGCGTGTGGTGGGCCACTGGCGTTGCTCCCGAAAGTGCACGAATGCACGACGATTGAGAGCCGTCGACTGGACCTGTGTCTCTTCACTCACTGGTCAACCATTCCGTGCCAGGGTTAGGGGCTTTGTCGATATAACCGCACTGCGATCACACTATTGTGTTGCGTGGTACTTGGCGTCGCCGTACAATTGCATCGCCAAACACCGGGGAGGACATCTACGTGGGTGAAACTGTCGCACAGGCGGTCAGCACACTGACAGCCAACACCTCCCTGCGCGGGCTAGACGAAGCCGGTGCCAAGCAGGGTGTCGTGCTGAGGTTGCTCAGTCTTGTCGGATGGAATGCGTTCGACATCTCAGAGATCGTTCCTGAGTACACGGTCGAGAGCCGCAGAGTTGACTACGCCCTCAAGATCGAGTCGATCAACAAGGTGTTCATTGAGGTCAAGCGGCCAAGTGAAGATCTTGAGGGACATCAAGAGCAACTTCTCGACTACTGTTTCAAACAGGGCGTACGATTGGCTGTGTTGACTAATGGTCGCACCTGGTGGCTTTACCTTCCACTGAGAGAAGGGTCATGGGAACAGAGGCGATTTTTGACAATCGACCTTGAGTCGCAAGAGCCTCAAGTAGTTGAATCAAGACTCCTCCAGTTTCTCTCACGTGAATCTGTGGCATCAGACTCCGCGACAGCAGCCGCCGAAGAGTTGATTGCGTCCCGAGAACGAATCGAAACGATGACGGCCACGGTCACGCAGGCGTGGAATGAGATCATTCAAACCCCAGACGACTTGCTCGTCGACCTGATCTCAGAAGTTACCGAACGGCTGTGTGGTTTCAAGCCCGAATCGGTCCTTGTTGCGCGATTCTTGGCGCAACACCTTCTCGCATTAAGAATCACTGGAGCTGCAACCACACCGGACCAGCCGCTCCCGCACGTTCAACCAAGCCCGTCCCCACATTCTGAGCCGTCGACTTCGTGGCGAGGTGGAGACAGCAAACCACCGTTCACAGGCACAAGACCCACGTCGGTCTCGTTGTATGGGCAGTCGCGGGCTACAGAAACCTGGATTGAAGTCTTGGTCGGTGTCTGTAACTCGGTATATGAACGAAGTGGCGACGATTTTACGAAAGTCCTTGAGATTCGCGGTCGGAGACGGCCGTACTTTTCTGTCAATGGAAACGAACTCAGACAACCTCGACTCTTGGCGTTCGCGAGAATCTACGTGGAAAGCAACCTCAGCGCCAACGCGATCGTATCGTTGCGCGAACGCCTGCTGGCGCACTTCCGAATGCAATCCAATGCATTAGCGATCACGACCGCGTGACAGATCTTGCGAATCCGGGCATTCCCCGGGTAACACCGACGCGAAAGACGATCGTGCGTGCACACGCCGCTTGTATCAAAAGGCGCTTGTCGCCCGATCGACCAGAATATGCACCCCAATCCCCGTTTTTCAACTGACTGTGGGGTTTGCGGTGAGGTAGGCGCATGCAGGTGCGAACGCAGTCCGTCAGTACCGAACACCGACTTCTCGCGTCGACTCACGGCTCGGATACAGATTGCTTTTCGCAGTGCGAATACGCGCTAATAGCCCAGCTACCCGCGGGTGCCCCGAACCAATCACTACACGCTGCCGCGGTAGTCGCGGAAGGGGCCGTCGCGCCAGTCCAGGGCGGCTTTGAGGCCTTCTTCCTGGGACTTCTTGGCGAATTCCTTGACGATCGGAGCCTGGTGCGAAACGGCGTCGATCTCGGCGGAGAGGAACTGCAGGGTGGTGCGTCCCATGAGCTCGAGGGCTTTGTTCACGATGCTCTTGTTGGCGGCGAGGAGCTCCCAGGGGATCTTCGCCATCGTGGTCGCGAGGTTCTCGACCGTGTCGCCGAGGTCTTCTGCGGGTACGGACTTCCAAACGAGGCCAAGCTCCTCGGCCTTCTTGCCGGTGACCGACTCGCCGGTGAGCAGGAACCACTTGGCCCACTGGGGCCCGACGTTGTAGGTCCACATGTGCGTCGGCGGGGTGCCCATCGAGCGCACTGGCGGGAACCCGATCTGAGCGTCGTCGGCCGCGATGATGATGTCGCAGTGCTGGGCGAGGTCGGTGCCGCCGGCGAGGCAGTAGCCGTGGATCCCGACGATGACGGGCTTGCTCAGGTTGTAGATGGTGTTCATCGTGGTGGGCGTCCGCTTCATGCGATGCATGTCGACGCGGATGTTGTCTCGCGCGGCCTGGCCCGCTTCCAGCGCCGCCTGGTTCGCGGGCGGCGTAATGTCGTATCCGGCGCAGAACGCGCGACCGGCGCCCCGCAGCGTGATCACGCGCACGTCGGGGTCGTCGTCAGCGGCCAGCATGCATTCGACGAGTTCGGCCTGCAGGTCACGGCTCAGCGCGTTCAGCTTCTCGGGCCGGTCCAAGGTCACACGCCCGATGCCGTCCGATGCTTCGTACGAGATGTAGTAGTAGTCCGCCATTGTTGTACTTCTCCTTGAGTTCTTGTCGTCGCCTCCGGTTGATCACCGCAGTGCGCTCTGAAGGGCGCCGGTGCGATTTAGTTGCGAATTATGGAAAGCTGATGGATTGCTCCTTCTTCGACGGGGTCTAGCACGGTCAAACCTGCCGCGTTAGAGGCTTCTAACAGTTCTCGGTCTGCGGACACCATCACAGGTTGAGGCCGAGGTTGCAGGCGAGACAAGATCAGTGCGGTAGCAAGTTGGATCGCATCCCCTGAGCGCAGACGATACTGCTCCGCGACGTTGATCGCGGACCCTACAACTTCCTCATCCAGTGCCCACACACGAAACAACTGTCTCACGTCTGCTCGGAAGCTCGACAACACGTTGTCGGCGCTGGTTTCCGTGATCCGATTCCCCTTCACAAGGCGCCAAATTGCGGAAGTAAACTCAAGCAGGGTGAGATACGAAATGTAGAACCTGTCTGTTGAGGGAGGGTTGGCCAGCAATTGAGCGACCACTTGACTGCCACTCTCGGTGCGGTATCGCTTAATAACCGCTGATGAATCCAGCAGGAAGGTGGCCATCTACCATGCCGCTTCCCGCTCTCTGAGGACAAATTCCGTCAGGGAGAATCCAGGAGGAAGCTCGCGATCCAGGGCGGCCCGCAACTCCTCCAAGGACATGGTCGGCTCACCATAGCGGCTCAACGCGCGATCAGCGAGTTCCCCAGTCCGCTTGAACTTGTCCAAGTACTTCTTTGTGTCCAACTTGGCTATGTTTCCCGTGTCGCGCGGTGTCCGGCTTGCCGCCATCACTATCCACCTTTTGCATCATTCTGCAGACAACGAACAGTTTACCTCATCCACGGCCCAAGGTCACTCCGCCAGGTTGTACGTGTAGTGTGGCTCGCCGGCTTCGAGGGGCCATGTCTCGAACCAGTTCTGGATGTGGGGGAGGATGCGGCGGGACAGCGCGCCGCGGTTGAGTTCGCGTTCGCTTAGGGGTTGGGACAACGATTCTTTGAACCGGGCGATGACGGCGGCCTTGTCGAAGCGCTGGAAGACCTTGTTCCGCAGCAACACCTCGCCGTCGACGATGACGGTGTCGACGTCCAAGCCTTTGCCTCGGTAGACCAGCGCGTCGACGATGTCGGTGTTCGGGTTCAGATAGGGCTCGTTGATGCGTCGGGTGTCGATGAGCACGATGTCGGCGCGTTTCCCTGGCTCTAACGTGCCGACCTGCTTGTCGAAGAATGTGACCTTGGCGCCGTTGACGGTGGCCATGTGGAAGATGTCGTGCGATGTCGGTGCAGGGGAGGCCACGCCCGGCTCGCGATGGATCTTCTGGGCCACCCGCATCTCCTGCAGGATGTCGTTGTCGTCGTTGATGCCTGCCTCGTCGATGCCCAGCGCGACGGTCACGCCTCGATCCAGCAGCGGGTTCAGCGGGGCGACGCCGCTTTGGAGCCGCAGGTTGGAGCTCGGATTGTGGCACAGGGCCGTCCCGGTCTCGGCCATGATGTCGATGTCGTACTCGGTGAGCCACACGCCATGAGCGCACGAAACCTCGGGGCCGAGCACGCCGAGTTCCTGCAGATGGGCGAGCGGCGTTTTGTTCCAGTGACGGGCTCCGTACATCTTCTGGTATATGGTTTCGTGCAGGTGGATGTGCAAGCCGGTCGAGTTACGACGAGCGAAGTCGCTGATGGCTCGCAGCATCTCGTCGGAGCACCAGTGGACGTTGTGCGGGCTGATGAAGATGCGGGTGCGGTCGGTGCTCTTCCGGCCCAGGAGTTCGGCGTTGGCGGTCAGGTAGTCCTCAAGGGTGATCGGACGGGCGTTGATCTGTCTGCGAGCGTCGGCGGCCAGGTCAGAGGGCAGGGTGGCGAGGAATCGCTCGTCGTCCTCGTAGACCAGGTGGTTCTGGTCGCGGTCCGACAACGAGAACGCGACCCTCATGCCCGATTCCTCGTACGCGTCGACGATCTGGGACGCCGCGTCGAACAGTTCCACGCCGGGCGGGAGCCGCGACGCCATGTGGTTGTGCATGACCGTGGTGATGCCCGACTCGATCATCTGCATCGCGCAGTACAGCGTGTCCAGGTACGGGTCGACGTCGCGCATGGCCCACCGCGCGATGATCCACGTTTCGAGCGGGGCGTCAAGGGCGCCAAGCTGGAATGGCGTCAGACCGACGTGGTGGTGCGCGTTGACCAGGCCGGGGATCACGACGTGATCCGACGAGCCGATGATCTCGTCGGGGTGATGCCTGCGACTCAGTTCCGAGTACGGGCCGACCTCGACGATCTCGCCGTCGCGCTGGAACACGGCGCCGTCTTCGATGACCTCCGCGGTGCTTGGCCCAGTGATCTTGGTAACGACGTGTTTGCCTCGAATTATCGATGATGGCATAGTAGGGTTCCCTTTTGTCGAATGGGCGGTTTTTGTTTGCGTGCTTCGTCGAGGTTTGTTTCGGCCCGCCCGCCCGCCCGCAAAGGTCTTCTGGGAGCACATCACCCAGGCCCCCTGCCAGAGGGGAGACCCCTCTGGGCTCCCCATGGTGGCCGAGCCTAGTCGCCCGTCCCACTTGGCGGTGAACAGCCAAAGCACAACAGTCCGCCCATGGCCCGTTGCCTCGATTTTAGACCGAGCCCGTCGCTGCCACTCCTCAGTACAGCGAGTTGAACAGCATCTTGTACGTGCCACGTGCTTGGGCGCGGAAGTGGGGGCGGAAGCCGAACAAGATGACTTGGCCTTGGCCGTAGGGAACGCTCACGGCGGCGGCGTGACCGGCGATGTTGTCGGATCCGATGAGCAGTCCGCTCAGCAGGGGCGCATCCGGGGAGTAGGCCGCAATGACCGACCCCTCACCGACGCTGAAGGCGGGGCCGTCCATAAACAGGGCGGCGGCGCGTCCCGGCATGCCGTAGCCGACGGGATGATGGGCGTCGACGTGCATCTCGAGCAAGCTTCCGGGTGCGAAGAACTGGGTGTTGGTCAGTCCAGCCAACGCGTTGGCGACGGGCAGGTCCATGTGCCTGATGGCGAAACGAGCCGCTCCGTCCCACGCGACGACCGTCCCGCCCGACGAAGCGAAGTCGCGGATGCTCTCGGCGCCGACATCGCCGAGGCCGCCCGCGAACTCAGCGGCGTAGCTCGCGCTGCTGAAGCCGCGGTGGATCTGCCGGACGGTTTGGTGCGGGATGACGATGACGTCGAACCGCTCGGCGAGCCCTCCGTTCCGTACCTCGCCGTCGACCAGGGAAGTGTAGTCGAAACCGTATTCGTCGAGAACGAACCTGGTCCATCCCTCTTCGGTCGACGGGACGTGGCTGCGGTAGATGCCGATGCGAGGCGCCCGAAGCGGTTCCGCTGGCAGCCGAATTCCGGGATCGAGCCTTGTGACGCTTACGTTTAGTTTGGCGGCCGCGTTCGAAAACGCGTCGGGCGGCGCGTCGCGGAGATCGACCAGGAATGTCCCAGGAGGCATCACCGCACCTTCGGTTGCGACCGCGTTGTTGGTTCTGGATACCGATCGACCGTCCACCAAGAGTCGATTCACGAGCTTGACCGATTCGTTGGCGCCAGGCGCAACAGCGTACACTCCTGCGCTTGTCATCGATCGCGCCCCACTAGCGTCGCCAAGGTCCGTCACTGTCTTGAGTCGCGCCTCGAACGGCGTCTTCACTTCGAACGCTGTGACTCCCATCTTCAACGGCAAGCTATGCGCGGTGGCATCGTAGGGGCGTTTGGGCGGGCCGCCAGGGTAGTGACGGATGTCCGGATAACGCTGAGTCTCCAGCATGGTCTGCGCAAAAGCCCCGTACGGCTGTCGAGTCAAGACGATGCGATCGCCACGCGATATCTGCGACCCGTCGTGCCGGATGTCGTCTTCGGCCTCGTAAATGCGGACATCGGCGAAGCGGAGCAACTCCACGAGTTCGGCGGCCGTGCTGGGGTCGTGTTGCTCTTGCGGAATGACGAACGCGAACGGATTGCCGGTGTGCGTCACAGCCCGCTGAAGCACGGAGAACGAGTTGCGCACCCAAGTTTCCCTGTTGCGCGCAGCGTGGTCCAGGCAAGCCAGGGCAGCGGTGAGGTTATAGTCAACGACATCGCGCAGGGACCACATGCCGCCTTCCCACGGCATCGGATGGTTCCATGACCTGACCGTCGGACGTTCTCCTCGATCCGATTTCAATTGAGCGGAACCGATCTTGACCGGCGACGCGATACGAACGCTGGCAGCCTCCGACAACACCCTTACGCCTCCATGGTAGTGGGGGTAGGATCGACTCGGGCTGTACGAGTCGTAGACCACGTTGACGGCTACGCCGGACAGTCCGGACGCTGTCATCTCGGACGCCATATGCGTGCCCAACGCGGCGAGTTGACTCTGGAGCACCGGATCGACGTTCGGGCCGACCGGGTCGACGAACGGCGGCAGTATCATGCGCATGCCGTCGGTGCGGGTCTGGTGAACATCGTACGTGATGTGCGGATGCCAGGCGTTGTGCATGTGCTCGACGACGAGTCGCGTCTCGGCCTGAGTGAACATAAACCAGTCGCGATTGTTGTCGTGCCCTGTGTATTTGTGGTACAGGCGCGGAGGAATCGCTCCCTCATAATGGGTCCCGAGCGTGCTCTCGTACCACTCTCGCACTTTGACGAGCCCGTCCGGATTCAGAGACGGCGCCAACAAGACGATGACGTTGTCCAGAACGTTCGAAACCTTGGGATCGTCGGACGCGGCGAGTGTGTGGGCGAGCTCGAGGGCCATCTGGGTGCCGCCGACCTCGGTGGCGTGGATGCTGCACGTAATCGCGACCACCGCGCGGGCCTCGGACGTCAGCCGCGCGGATTCCGCCTCGGACAGATCTTCCGGGTCGGCGAGTCTTCGTTGGATGCCGCGATAGGCGTCGAGTTCGCGGATGTTCCGCGGGGAGCTGATGTAGGCGAGCAGGAGGGGGGCGCCCTCGGTGGTCGTGCCAAGCTCAACGGTCTTGACTTTGTCCGACTGCTCAGAAAGCAAAGCGAAGTAGTCGACGACCTGGGGCCAGTCTGCCAGCTTCCGATCTTCGCCGACGCTGAAGCCCAGAAACTCAGCAGGCGAAGTCACGAGACGCTTCGTATTCTTCGAGGGACCGCTTGACACACCACTCCACCCACCATAAATTGGCGCTGGGCCTCGCGGCCCAACCGGCTTTTAGGATACACCATCGTTGGAACGCGAACGACAAGACCCCGACGGACCACCGCCAGCAGATCATCAACGTGAAACGCGATCGGCCGTCGGGTGGATGTCGGCCTTCGAATCGCTGCGAAACCGCAATTTTCGGCTGCTCTGGATCGGGCAACTCGGACAAGCATCCGCCATGTGGGCTGACCAGGTGGCCCGTAGCTGGCTCACATGGCAGCTCACCGGCTCGGCAACCGCGGTCGGCCTCGTCAACGTTTTCCGCGCACTGCCGCTCATCACATTCGGGTTGCTGGGCGGAGTAGTCGCCGACAGGTTCGACAAACGCACCATCCTCATCGTCATCCAAACGTGGAGTCTGTGCATTTACATAGCGATGGCCATCCTGCTCCTGGGCGACTGGATCAAGCTGTGGCACGTGTATTTTACGGCGCTCCTGCTGGGCGTCGGAATGGCATTGAATCAGCCGGTTCGAACCTCCCTGGTTCCTCAGTTGCTCGGCGGCAGGTTGTTGGTCAACGCCATCTCCCTAAACTCGATCGCGATCAACGTCACGCGGCTTACAGGTCCCGCCGCGATCGGATTTCTGATCGCTTTGGCCGGCGACAACGTGGCGCCCGCATACGTCATCGCCGTGGTCGTGTACGTGATGATCATCTTCTCGACGGTTCGGATCGACTTCAAATCGGTGCAGGCGTCGGGTCCGCGTCCTTCGTTCGTCAGCGACCTCGTCGAAGGCTTCCGGTATCTAGTGCTCGACAACCGGACCGCGCTCATGCTTGTCGTGCTGGCAGCGGGGCCGCTGGCGTTCGCGTTCAGCTACATTACGTTGCTCCCGGTGTACGTCACCGAAGTGCTGGACGGCGGATCGTCGGGATTCGGGCTGATCCAGTCTGTCAGCGCGATCGGCGCATTGGTCGGCGGGTTCACGCTGGCGTCGCTCAGAGATGTCCCCCACAAAGGGCGCATCATGATGATCACGGGCATATCGTACGGCGCCCTGGTGATGATCCTCGGCAGCGTTGGCTGGATCTATCTCGCATTTGCAGTCGTCATCTTCATCGGCGCATCGCAGACGGTGTTTCGCACCGCCAACAACTCTGCTCTGCTTCAGATCACGCCGCCCAGGTTGCAGGGCAGGGTGCTGAGCATCACGTTCCTCGACATGGGCGTGCAATCCGTGGCTGCCATCCTGGCAGGCGCGATCACTGACGCCTACAGCGTTGCAGTCGGCATGGCTGTACTTGGGGGGATGTGCGTTGTGATAGTCGCGATCGTGGGTATCGGAGCTCCTACCGTGAGGAGACTTTGACGCGACTCGAAATCGTGATGCCCATTGATCGGCGCGGGGATACAGCATTCGAACCGCGTGCATTTGCATCTAAGATTGCAGAGCAGCACGAAGCCTGTAACCCATCCGTTGCCACAACTGGAACGTAGAAACAAGTGCAAAGTCGAGTTGCGCGGCGAAGGGTTCGTGGGCAAATCCGATCGCTCTCCGTAAGAATGCGTGGCCGTATTCACCAGAGTCCAGCCGGCGACACCGTATTGCGTTCAACATGACTCGTCCTTTACTAGAAATCGACGGCCAGCGGTGGCAAAATTCATTGAACCCATTTGAGCAGGACTGAGGAGCGTTCAATGGCCCAACGCCGATATTGGCTGGTCAAATCAGAGCCGAGCGATTATTCGTTCCAAGATCTGATGGCCGAGCCCGATCAGACTGCCGAGTGGGACGGAGTGCGCAACTACGCGGCTCGGAACACCATGCGGGACGACATGCAGGTCGGCGACGGCGTGCTGTTCTACCACTCCAACTCCAAGCCCAACGCGGTCGTCGGCTACGCGACGGTCGTCCGCCCCGGATATCCGGACGACACGGCGTGGGACCCCGACTCGGCTCATCCCGATCCGCGCAGCACGCCGGAAAGTCCGGTCTGGTACATGGTCGACATCAAGGCCGAAGCGTTGTTCCGGACGCCGATCTCTCTGGCACAGGTCAAATCCACCCCAACCTTGAACAAGATGGCGCTGGTGAACAACTCACGACTCTCCGTACAGCCTGTTTCGGCCAAAGAGTGGAAGGTCATCCTGACGTTGGGCATGGCCAGCCAGGAAGAGATCCTGGTCTGACGTGCTGACCTTCCGAGCGGTCCGGCCCGCGCCTGCTCGGCAAATTGGACGGCGCCCGACATCCGTCGTTCGAGCCTATCAGCGCCCCTCTTGAACCTACCCAACACGTAAAACTCTCAGTATCCACGCCTGCACGGTCATTCATAACCCTGCGACTTCGTCTACCCAGTTTCGTGGTCCTCCGGCGAACCGCCGCGCCCAGGGTGGCGGCCTGACCTGTGTGCATCTCGATTGAGGGCAACTCCCAGCCGGACGCAAAGCAGTCTTGCCGAATGGGCTCAATGCGACACCGGCGGTACAACTGGAGTGAGCCTGCGCGGATGCGCTAAGATGAGGCCAACTCAAAGGAGGTCCTGTATGACATCCATTTCCGCGATCGATGCGATCCGTAGCCAGAGGGCGATTCGTGAGTTCTCCGACGAACCTGTTTCCGAAGAGGCCGTCACCCAACTGATCCAAGCCGCAATCCGAGCTCCCAGCGCATCGAACAAACAACCGTGGCATTTCCTGGTCGTGCGCGACGCTGAGGCCAAACGAAAGATCGGGCTTTGGTACATGGACTCGGTCTACAGTTACAGCGGACAGGAACGTCCCAGCGACGGGATTACCGAGCCGCACCCGATTATGAGCGCCCCGGTGTTGATATTCGCATGCATCGACGCTGTCGACGTTGCGGACCGGTTGACCCTGGGCGCGTCGATCTTCCCGGCGGCGCAGAACCTGATGCTGGCGGCGAGGTCCATGGGGTTGGGCACAACCTTGACGACGCTCCACCGACCACATCAGGATGAGATCCGAGCGCTTCTGGGAATCCCCGAAAGCGTCGAGACCGCCGCACTGATTCCGGTCGGGTATCCGGGCGGCGACCAGCACTTCGGCGGCAGCCGGCGCCGTCCGGCGAAAGAGCTGACCTACTACGAGCGTTGGGGCGCGACGAAGTAGGCGAAAGTCCCTTCACAGAAAACGGGCGTCTCCAGCGGAAACACCAATTACTTCCCACTATGAAGGCGTCCAGGCGCCTCTGCGCTGATTCCCGAAGGGGATCGACGGCGGTTTCGACCGATCCGTCAAAGATCAATCCTGCTAGTTGATCTCGCGGAGGCGCTTTTGCGTAGCCCACACGACGACGGTAACCGCCAAAAGCATCACCGCCAGAATTCCGATGGCCCATTGGCCGCCGAGCCAGTCGGATATGAGCCCGGCCGGGAGGACGCCCAGTGGGGTGAGGCCGAAGTTCATCATGAATATGCTCATCACCCGGCCACGATACGCGTCTTCGACCTCTTCCATGATCAGCGACTGGTTCAACGTTCGCCGGCTGGAATCGCCCAGTCCCAGAAGGATCATGATCACGGCGGCGGCAGAATACAGCGGAATCACCGCCAGCAGCAGCAGCGCTGCGCCCGACGCCAAACTGCCGAGAATCAGCAACAATCCGCGTCTCCAGGCGCCGGTCGATGCGATCAGCAGCGAGCCGACCAGCGAGCCGCCACCCATGATCGCAACAAGAAGGCCCATCGAGTCCGGGCCGAGGTTGTAGATATCCACGACGAACACGGGCATCAAGAACCGGAAAGGCATGGCCAACACAGACGTTGCCAACCCCATGAACAGCAACACCAGAACAAAGCGGTTGCCTCGAACGTAACTGAGGCCTTCTTTGATGTCCCTGACCATCGCCGGCTTGCGAGCTGACGCCCGCGCCGGTTGGGGTTTGATCATCGAAGTCGCCGCAACCGACAAGACGCCCATGCCGCCAATGACGAAGTACACCGTTGCCGGGCCGACTAAAGCGTACAATCCCCCCGCGACCGCCGGCGCTAGAAGCGTCGTTACGCTCATGCCTGCGGCATTCAGCGCCATCGCATTGGTCAGCTCGTCTTTGCCTACTAGTTGGGGGATGATGGCCTGACGAGCTGGCATCATAAACGCGAAAGCGGTGCCCTGTACCAGCGCTGCCAAAGTGAGGTGATACCATTCGATGGCATCGATGTAAATGGCGACGGCAACCAGGATGGCCAACAACCCGGCCACGCCTTGACCGATCTGGATGAGCCGCTTGCGCTCGACTCTGTCAGCGGCCGCGCCGCCGAAAAGCGCGAGAGTCAACATCGGCAAAGAAGAAGCCGCGTTGACAACTCCGAGCAGAGAAGCGGAGTCTGTGAGGTCGTAGACAAGATACCCGCGGGCCAGCATCTGCATCTGCATGCCGCCCATCATCGCGAGCATGCCCAGCCATAGCAACATGAAGTCGCGGTGCCTGAGCGACGAGAATGTCTGCCGCCAACTCGACTTCATCCCACCGTTGCGCGGATGGTGAGGGGGAGTCTTGACGCGCTCCACGCTTGCCTGGTCGGTCGCGTGGCTGTCTTTGCCGGAGTCGTTGGTGGGGGTTTGGTCGCCCGACCCAGAGCTGGGATTGAGCGGGGAGCCGTCTGCGGCGGACGGGTCGTCGTCCCCGGATTCCGTGCCCGATGGAGCACGTGAACTGTCATCCATGAGGCAAGTCTACACCTACGGTCCGTCGAGGCGCAACGATGCTCAAGATGAAGCGGGAGTGAAGGGGCCCGGACTGCGAATGCTCTCATCCACACTAGGCGGCAGGCATTCACAGGTGTTCAATCCGGGCCCGTGATTGACAGCGTTGCGTGTTTGCGCGAGAAATGCCGAGAGTCGATGGCAGCGACATCTCCGGCACACTCTCAGATGTTAACATAATGCCTGGCGATCGACCACGATCCGGACGCAACTCAGAACTGCGAGGGACCTTAGATGAGCAGCAGTTTCGGCCAACTGTTCCAAGTAAGCACGTGGGGAGAGTCCCACGGAGACGCCGTCGGCGTGTCCGTCGACGGATGCCCGCCGAGAATGCCGCTGGAGGTGGACCACATCCAGGCCGAGCTCGACCGTCGAAGGCCGGCTCAGAGCGAGATCACGACGCAGCGGCGGGAAGGAGATCGGGCGCAGATCCTCTCGGGTGTGTTCGACGGCCTGACGCTCGGCACGCCCATCCAGATCGCCGTATGGAACGAGGACGCCCGCGGCAAAGACTACGAACACATGAGGACCAAGTATCGCCCGTCCCACGCCGACTACACATATGATGCGAAGTTCGGAATCCGAAACTGGAAGGGCGGCGGCCGGTCCAGCGCTCGCGAGACGATCGGACGCGTCGCCGGCGGCGCCGTGGCGCGTCAATTCTTGACCACCGAGTACGGCGTCGAGATCGTCGGGTACGTGAAACAGATATGGAAGATCACGGCCGAAACCGACCCGGACACCGTCGTGCGGGAAGATGTCGAGTCCAACATCGTCCGCTGTCCTGACCAGGACGTCGCGGTTCAGATGATCGACAGGATCATGCAGGCGCGCAAAGACGGCGACTCGTTGGGCGGCGTCGTGGAGTGTGTCGCTCGGAACGTGCCCGTGGGGTTGGGCGAGCCGGTGTTCGACAAGCTGGAGGCGGAACTGGCCAAAGCGATGCTGTCGATCCCCGCGTGCAAGGGATTCGAAGTCGGTTCGGGTTTTTCCGGAACGCTCATGACCGGCTCAGCCCACAACGATCCCTTCTACAGCGAAGGCGGCAGGGTGCGCACTCGCACGAACTACTCGGGCGGAATCCAGGGCGGCATCTCCAACGGCGAGAACATCGTGATCCGTGCGGCGTTCAAGCCCACGGCCACGATCCTGGCCGAGCAAAACACGGTCGACGTGGACGGCGCACCGACGACGCTCAAGGGCAGAGGCCGGCACGATCCGTGCGTGCTGCCTAGAGCGGTCCCGATCGTCGAAGCGATGATGGCGCTGGTGCTGACCGATCACGCGCTTCGCCAACGAGGTCAGACCGGCACGGTGGGCGCCTAACCGTGGCGATCCACGAGGGGCTGGTCGTCACCGACTCAGAACAGCTCTACGACCTACTCGGTCAAGGCAGCCTGTTTCGAGGCTGCAACTTGGACGAGGCCGATTTCGTTTCATTCGACGCGGAGGAACTGGAATTCGAGGAGTGCTCCCTACGGGGAACGAACTTCTCCGGCTTGGCTTGTCAGAGATTTCACGCCGTCGATTCCGATCTTTCAGGCGCTCGGTTTGAGAACGCGGAACTTCACGAAGCCGAGATCGTGAAGTCGAACTGCACGTCCGCTATCTTCAGAAGCGCGAAGCTGAACCTGTCCCGGTTCGTCGACTGCGACATGACGGTCTGCAATTTCGACGGCGCCAACCTGTTCGGAGTCGATCTCAGCGGGTCTCGATTCAGGGGCGTGGACTTCTCGCAGGCCAACCTTGCCGGCAACACGGTGGATCGGGTCGACTTCAGCATGGCGACTCTCCGCTACAAGAAATTCAACGGAATCAAGCTATCCGGCGTGAATTTCACCGAGGCCGATCTCTCAGGCACGAACTTCGCAGGGACCGAATTCTTGGACTGCCACCTGAACAGCGCCGTCTTCAACGAGGAGACCATCTTCGACGGCGCCGACCTGAGAGGCGCGACAATCTCAAGTTCGCAACTCGGAATCGCCAGCCTCAAGGGCGCGGTCATGTCCGCGTCACAGGCCCACGGCATACTGTTCGAAGCCTACGGCATCGTCGTCGCCGAGGACGCCGAGTCGTTCACGAAGCCGCGGTAGGGCGTTGATATTCCGTCCGGTCGATCACACGACCGGTGACGTTCCGCCGTCGATGTTGACGGCGATTCCGGTCAGGTAGCTGGCGCGCTCGGACGCCAGGAAGGCGATTACGTCGCCGGCCTCAGCGGACTCGCCGACGCGCTTCAGGGGCACATTCTGCCCCATCGAGGCGTAAATGCTGTCCTGCGTTACGCTGGCGTCCTGGGCTTTGGCCTGCTCGTAGCGACGCTCCCATTGGGCGCTTTTGATCAATCCTATGCACACGGTGTTAACCAAGATGTTGTCGCTCGCGTACTCCTTGGACATGGCCTTGGTGAGCGCGACTCCGGCGGCTCTGCTGACCGATGTGGGCACCGAGGCGGCGCCGGGAGCTTTTGCGCCGAGGTTGGTCACGTTGATTATCCGGCCGCCGCCCTGGGCTCTCATGTGGGGCAGTGCCAGCCGACAGGCTCTGATGGCCCCATACAGCTTGAGTTCCAGATCATCGTGCCATCCCTCGTCAGACACGCTCTCGAATGGCCCCGCAGCCGACGCGCCCGCGTTGTTGACGAGAATGTCGAGCCGTCCGAACTCCGAAACCACGCGAGCCACGAGGGCTTCAACTGCCGCCGAGTCGCTGACGTCCGTCGAAATCGCCAACACTTCGCCGCCCGTGGCCTCTCGAATCTCAGCCGCGGCCTGATCCAATACGTCCGGCCTTCGGGCGCAGATCGCAACCTTGGCGCCTTCGGCAGCCATGCTCAAGCCAGCCGCTTTGCCGATTCCCTCGCTGCCTCCGGTGATCAACGCTACTTTTCCTGTGAGTCCCAAGTCCATGCTCTTCTCCTGTGTCTAAGCTGTTGCTGAGATCGGTTCCATGATTGTTGCGCTTGGCGCTCGTCCGGTGGTTGCCCGGCTATTTGGGAGCTTGTTTCAGATTTCGCCGACAGGGACCAAAGGGACGCCAGGGACATCAGGGACGTTTTCGATACGACTCGTCGAGCAGGTCCGTGACGTATTTGACTTGCACAGGCAGCCCGTCTCGCTGGGCGCCGAGTTTGAGTTGCAACAGACATCCCGGATTCGCCGTTGCGACGACATCCGCGTCTGTGCTTTTGACTGCTTTCATCTTGGAGTCGAGCACTCGCAGCGAGAACTCGCGCTCCGTGATCGTGTACGTGCCACCGGCGCCGCAGCATACTGCCGCGTTTGACAACTCCACCAGCTCGACCCCGGGGATGGACCGCAGGATCTGCCGAGGCGGAGCCGTGATCCGCTGGGCGTTGGCGAGGTGGCACGGGTCCTGGTACGTGACTCTGTAGTTCAGCTCCCCCTCCGGCGGCTCGAACGGCAACTCGACCAGGTACTCGTGGATGTCCTTCACCATCGCGCTGAGCTGGGCGGCCTTGTCTCTGTACTCCGGATCGTCGACGAGAAGATGATCGTACTCCTTCATCCTGGCTCCGCACCCGGCGGACGCAACGACGATGGCGTCGGCTCCGGTCGACAAGAACGCGTCCACGTTCCGGCGGGCGAGATCCCTCGTGGTGGCAAGGTCGCCGGCATGGGAGTTGATCGCGCCGCAACAGGCCTGATCCTTGGGCACGACAACCTCTACTCCGTTTCGCGTCAGAATGCGGACGACGGCGTTCATCTCGGGGCCGTTCACAAGGGGCATGACACAGCCTGACAGCAACGCAACGCGAGCCCGGCGCTCGTCGCGCGGCTTGACCACCTGGCCTCTCGCCTTGAACTTTGTGGCGGGCACGTCGGGCAGCGATCTTTCCATGTGGTCCAACGACGGCGACAATCGTTTCAACAGTCCCGAACCGCGCACAACCGATTGCAGTCCGCTGCGCTGATAGACGCGCGCGGCGCCCGCCAACAACTCGAGCCGACCCTGGTTCGGCGCCAACCGTCTGAGGGCTATGTCCGAAGCGACGGCGCCGAACATCCCGAGTTCGCGCTTGCTCTCCACCTGAGACATTGTCGCGCCTATGAGCCGTCCGTAGGGCACGCCGGACGGGCAGGCGACCTCGCAGGCGCGGCACTGGATGCACAGGTCCCAGTGTTTGACCACGGACTGCGTGGCCCCGACGCGCCCTTCGTTGACGGCTTTCATCAGCGCGATTCGGCCACGAGGCGACTCGGTCTCAAGTCCAGTTTCCAGGTAGGTCGGACACGCCTGGAGGCAGAAGCCGCAGTGTACGCACTTGTAGAGGTCTGCTTCGTCGGGCGCGTCAGGTCCCGAGAATAGCAGCCGTGGATCGATAGACGACTCACCCGCCGAAGTCGACACTAGATGCCTCCCACGTAACGCCCGGGATTGAGCACGCCGTCGGGATCGTACTGCTCTTTCAGACGGGTCATGATCGCTCGCGGACCTCCTACATCGCCCCATATGTCGATGCCCGTCTTGGTCTCCACCGAGCACCGTTCAACGATCGCGGAGCCGCCAGCGGCCCTGGCCGCGCTCCGGGCCAGCGCCACGACCGACTTGGCCGAATCCATCGACGCTTCGCCGTCATTTGGGAACCAGTAAGCCATAACGTTCCCGTATCCAGGATGGGCCACGACGGCGGGCTCGAAGCCGGGGTATTGAGCGGAGGATATCGAATCGACGAGTTGCTGCACGTTGCTCGGCGGAACGGAGAACCGGACCGCAACTCCGATTGCGTCTTCAGGGCGCCATCCGAAGTCGGCCAGCTTGCGCCAGAAGTCTGCCGCGTCAGCGCCTTCTAGCGTTTCGATGCTCGACGCACCGCCATCTTCACACAGCCGAGTCGCCTCTCGGGTGAGACGTTCGAGAGTCCGCGGCCTGCCACCTAATCTGATCGCGAGCCACCGGGTTCCCGTGAGGCCGGGGAGACCGGCCCGGTCCATCACGCGACCGTCGTACGAGGTGAGGGCCAACGGAGGAACGTGGCTGTGCAGCACGCTCATGCTTGCCTGACCACAATAGAGACCGCTGTCGAATGAGGCGAGCATCGTTCTTTCGTTCCTGGGCAACGGCATGAGTTTTAATGAGACCTCGGCGATGACGCCCAGTGATCCGAGCCCTCCGATGTGCAACCGAGCCATGTCGTAGCCGCTGACGTTCTTGACAACCTGTCCGCCGCTCTTTACAACGGCGCCGTCCGCCTGGACGATTTTCATGCCGATAACCAGGTCACGGGGGTTGCCGAACTGCCACTTCAACGGGCCGCTGACGCCAGCCGCCAAAGTTCCGCCGATTGTCGCCTTGTCGGGCAGAGGCGGGTCCAAAGGCAGAAACTGACCCTGTTCGGAGAGTACGCGTTGAAGGCCGGCCAACGTCATGCCCGCCTGAAACGTGCCGGTCAAATCGGCGGGACTGTGGGATACGACTCGGTCAAGCGCTGTCAGATCAATAGCCAGATCGAGCCGACGGGGAAGGTTCCCGAGGGTCATCCGGGTCCCGCCGCCGAAGGGCGCGACCCCCAATCCAGACGAATGGGCTTCACGAAGCGTGGCGCTCAACTCGTCTACGTCAGCGGGCCGAGTCGCGGCGGAAGGGATCATCCCATCGACAGCGTACGCCTCGATGTCTGAGATCGTCCGCCCGCCGCCTAGCGCCCGCTCGACTGCCTGCGTTACTTTGGAGTCGCGATCATTGGGCATGCGTCGTTATGCGGATGCGCCGGGGCCCGCTTTGGCGACGGCCGCCATCTGCGAGAATTCGCCGCACGATGCGCCCGACGGGAAGACCTTGCCCGGATTAAGGATGTCGTTGGTCGCAAAGGCGGGTTTGAGTCTGGCCATGGCGTCCAAGTCCGATTCGTTGAACATCAAAGGCATGTATTGCTGTTTCTCAAGGCCGATGCCGTGCTCGCCTGATAGAACGCCGCCAACTTCCACGCACATCTCCAATATCTTGCCCCCGATTTCAAGGGCGCTTTCAATGTCGCCCGGTTTGCGCTGATCGAACAGCACGGAAGGATGCAGATTGCCGTCTCCCGCATGAAGAAGGTTGGCGATCGGATACCCGGTGTCCACCGACATCTGCCTGATTCGCGAGAGGACCTCGACGAGCTTTGTCCTGGGCACTGTCCCGTCGACCAGGAAGTAGTTGGGCGCCAGCCTTCCCAATGCGCCAAGCACGCCTTTACGTCCCGACCACAACCTCTCGCGCTCGTCTTCATCGGTGGCAGTGCGTATCTGGAGCGGATTGAATCTGTTGCAGACCTCTTCGACGGCCTCGGCCTCCTCTTCCACGGCTTCGGCGATGCCGTCGACCTCGACCAGCAGCACCGCTCCCGCGCCTTCCGGATACCCGGCGTGGACCGCCGCCTCCGCCGCCTGTATGCAGAGGTCGTCCATCATCTCGATGGCGGCAGGGACTATTCCGGCGCCAATGATGCCCGACACCGCGGCGCTGGCTTCGTCCAGGTCGGCGAACACGGCGAGGAGCGTCTTGACCGATTCAGGCTGCCTCAGAAGACGAACTACTGCCTTGGTGACGATGGCAAGCGTGCCCTCGGAGCCAACGAGAATTCCGCGGAGATCGTGGCCGGCGTTCTCGCGAGTTTTGCCTCCGATCCATTCCACGGAACCGTCAGCGAGCACCACTTCCATGCCCAGCACGTGATTGGTCGTTACGCCGTAGGCAAGGCAGTGGGGGCCGCCCGAGTTCTCGGCCACGTTTCCACCAATCGTGCACGCCCGCTGACTGGAGGGATCGGGCGCATAATACAGCCCGTCGCTCGCAACGTGATGCGTGAGGTCAATGTTGACGACGCCGGGTTCGACCACGGCGAGCAGGTTATCGGCATCGACCTCGAGGATACGGTTCATGCGGGTGAGGGCGATCACGATCCCGCCTTGTTCGGCGACTGCGCCGCCACTGAGGCCGGTCCCTGCTCCGCGAGCCACCACAGGCACACCGTGGCACGCTGCTACGCGAACGCAGGCCGAAACTTGACTTGTGCTATCGGGGATAACCACCGCCATGGGCAGGGCTTGATCGACGGATCCGTCGTACTCGAACACCACCAGATCTTCTGGCTCGTGCACGACGTAGTCGGTTCCAACCACGCCCGCTAGCTCTTGGATGACAACCGCTCTGTCGGCCACAAGACACCTCGCTCCGGTGACATATGTTAGTGGATTCGACTTCGGCGGGCAACAATAGCAAATATGTTCGTAATCGACCCATCTTCAGTCGTGCATACGAAACCGTATGGGTGCACGTACGGTAAAACTACTGTTACGGCCTCCAACGCAATGTCAAAAGTCAGCATCAGCCGGTTGGGTGTTTTCTTGGTGTTCGCTCCGTGCCGTCAGGGATATTCTGTAAGTGTTAGCCGTACGAGATTGACATCCGCCCTGAAGCGCGGGAGGCAAAAGAGAAATGAACGGAATCACGAAAGCGTATCAGCGTCAAAGACCAACTCTGCGTCAATTTGGCAGGGACGAGCGGGGAGTAACCGGACTGGAAACCGCGATCATCTTGATCGCGTTCGTGGTAGTCGCGTCTGTTTTCGCGTTCACGGTTCTGTCCACGGGCATCTTCTCCGCCGAACGAGGAAAAGAGACGATCCACGCTGGACTCCAGCAGTCCCGCAGTTCGGTCGAACTCAAGGGCTCGGTCGTGGCCAATGGCGTCGCGAAGAAAGTCCTGTCCTCCGCAAACACCACGTGGACGACGGCGAACGCCGCTTCGACTACGATCGCCAACGACACAACCGACAAGAAGGTTGGCACGGCAAGCGCCGACTTGACAGTTGCAAGCACCTTCACGACCGGCCTGGTCGCCTACGAAAACGCCTCATCCACATTCGATTTGAGCAGTCTGCAATCGGTTAAATTCTGGGCCAAAGCCGCGTCGAGCACAACGGCAAATTACTACGAACTTGTTTTGGATGACACGGCGGGCTGTGGCAGTCCGCTTGAAGGCATCGGAATTCCCGTGCTGACCGCCGCGACCTGGAAGCAGGTCACGCTGTCCATCACGGACAACTCCGACATGACTGCGGTGAAGTGCGTCGGCCTTAAGATACGGACCGACGAGGGCACCAACGTCATCAACATCGACAACGTGGTGGCTCAGGGTCAGGCTACGACCATCCTCGTGACATTGGCCAACGCCCTCGAGGGTGAGCCGGTGGACATGACAGAGCCGGGCGATGCTGACGCGGACGGCCTCTCTGACAGCGACAGCGACCACACCATGATAGCCACGTACACGGACAAGGATCAGGTTGCCCGAGACATCTATTGGACATCTACGTTCATCGGACAGAACGACAGCGACGACCTATTGGAGTCCGGCGAAAAAGTCGAGTTGAGCCTGACGCTTAGCGGAATCAGCGGCAGCGCATGCTCGAGCCCAGTCGTCGGTGAGACCAAGTGGGACATCGAGCTCAGGGCGGCTGGCGGCGGATCGGTGGTGATCGAGCGCACCATGCCGGACCTTATCGACCTGGTGATGAACCTGAACTAACCCCATAGCGAAGCAGCAACGCTTGAAACCAAAGAGAGGCGCGCCGATTTGTCGGGCGCCTCTTTGAGCATGTCTGCATCTCCAACGTCACCACGAATCCCGCACATCAGCAATTGCGTGCGTCGGGTCGGCCAGGTACTCCTGGAGGTTTGACGGTTTGTAGGACGGAGCCGCAGTCTCGAATCTGCTCACCGCTGCCGGATGGACTGCCTCGTTAGTAGCCTCGTTGCCGGCAATCTCACGTGTATGCGGCGGGGACAGTCTGTAAAACGACGTTCGAGAGTCGTGTAAGTAGTCCAGCGCAGCAGGCTGGACGTTGGCCGCAATGTACTCGGCATCGAATTCGAGACCGGCGTCCTCCGCTTTCTGCACCATCCAGTTGAAGGCAACACCCGCCAGTCCGGCTGCCCGATAGCCGCCGCCGACGTCACTATGGGACCCAGCGAACCACACCTGCTCCACGGTCTGCCCTTCTCTGGGTTTTGCTTCCCAGATGCTGGGCCTGAATGCGAAGCGTCGTTCGTCGATTGCCAGGGCTTGGTAGCCCCGTCGTACGATTCTCGTCAGCCGGACATCGTGGAACTGGTGTCGCTTCCGCGTCAGCCGATTCAAACCCCTGGCCGGAATGCCAAGGGCGCCGACCGTGTCCCATACGCCCAGGAAGTCGATCTCAATTTCGCGGGAGTACCTGTTTCTGAACTCAATTGAGCGCGGCGAGTCGGGGCCTTCGACGCGGTGTCGGTACAGAGCAATGGCATCCTGGAAACGGTCGGCATGCTCTTTCTCAAGTAAGCCGCAATTCCGAATCAAACCGACCGTGCTCCTGGCCGTGTACGCCCCTCTGCTGAAACCGAACAGGAAGACCTGGTCGCCCGGGGAGTAATTGTGCATGAGGAATCGATACGAATCCTCGATGTTCTTTAGAATTCCTTTCCCGAAGGCGCCACCGCGAATGTGGTCGAGCAGCCCACCGGTTCTGACTCCGGCATCGTAGAAGACGACTTGGCAGGTTCCGTCTCGCGCTTCCGGTAGGATCGCGCGGGCCAACTTGACCACGTTGGTCGGATTGGGTTGATCTGGAATGTTCCAGGTCCCGTCGCAACAGATCACGATTCGCTTGGTCATGGTCGGTCTCCAAATGAATTCCGAATGCATGCGGATGCCCTAATGTCGGAACCGGTCCGAAGGGTCGCTCTGATCGATTGTGATGCTACCACGGCTAATGTTGAGAATCGCGAAGGATTCAGTTAGCCAACCAACTGTCGTGCCAGACGGTTCGGGTCCGTCACCGGAAGATGGCAGATGTAGTTCTCGCAGACGTAGGCCGCAGCCTTGTTGTCCACCATCGGCCGATCGGACGTCAACGGGGATTCCAGACGTTCGGCGACATCCGGATCCGCTGACACGAGCACTCGGTTGGGCAGGTAGACGCCAAAGACCGTTTCGGCCAACTTCCGCGTATCGTCAGCCTCCTGGCGACCGATTATTGCGATCTCTTTCGGCCGCGACAAGTGGAAGTCCAGGACGCATAGCCAATGGCCAACCGCGGTCGGATGATACGACATCAGGTAACTTGCCGATCGCAACGACGCGACTGCTTTGGTTTCGTACTCGCGATTGCCCGTGACGACGGCCAGCCGGAGCATAACGTCCGTCGCCATGGAGACGCCGGACGGCAGGGCGTTGTCCACTGCATCGCGAGGCCTGACGACGAGCTGTTCATGATCGGTTCCGGTGTCGTAGAACTGCCCGCTGGCATCGTCCCAAAACAGGGCAAGCATCTCACCTGTCAGTGCAACGGCTTCAGTCAGCCAGCGCGGATCGAGATCCGCCTCGTGCAACGCGATCAATCCGTCGATCAGACTTGCGTAATCGGCGAGATATCCCAGAAGCTTTGCCACGCCGTTTTTGTAGGTCCGCATGAGCCGCCCGTTCTCGCGCATGGAACCGAGCAAGAACGAAGCGTTCGTGCGGGCGATGTCCACGTACTCAGGAGACGACAGAACGGCGCCGGCCTCGGCGAATGCGCGTAGCATCAAGCCGTTCCACTCCGTCAGGACCTTGTCGTCCCGAAGGGGCGCCACCCGCTGGCGGCGGGCCTCCAGAAGCTTTCGCTTGGAGTCAGCGACATCAGCATCAAGACGCTCCCGGCTCAGGCCCAGCTCGTCGGCCAACGCGTCTCGGGGCATCGCTTCGTGAAGGATCGTCTTGCCTTCGAAGTTGCCTTCTGCAGTCACGCCGTACAATCTGTTGACGAGTCTAGCCCGGTCCTCGTCAAGGACGTCCACGATCTCTTCTGGACTCCATACGAAGTACTTGCCCTCGACTCCCTCGCTGTCGGCGTCTTGGGCCGAGTAGAAGCCGCCCTCGGGCGAGGTCATCTCTCGCCGGACGTAATCCAACGTCTCCTCGACGATCCGGTGATGCTCGCGCTTGCCCGTCACCTGGTAGGCGTGGAGATAGAGCTTCACGAGCAGCGCGTTGTCGTAGAGCATTTTCTCGAAGTGAGGGACCAACCAGGTTTGGTCGGTGGAATACCTGTGGAATCCGCCGCCAACCTGGTCGTAGATTCCGCCTCGCGCCATACCGTCGAGCGCAAGCTCAATTGCGCCCATCACGCTCGCGCTGCCGTTTCGTGCGTGGCGCCGGAGCATGAACTCCCAGATCATCGGTTGCGGGAATTTGGGCGCCGCGCCGACGCCGCCGTGAACGTCGTCGACCTGGTCATTGACCGCGATGGCGGCGGCGTCCAGAAGCCCAAGGTTCAACTCCTCCTCGTCTTCAGCCGGCGTGACGATCTGGCGAATGCGTTCGACGAGTTGAGTCGCGACCTTTTGAGCCTCATTGCGATTGTCGCGATAGACGTCGGACATCGCTTGAAGCACCCGCGGAAACCCGGGCATGCCGCCTCGATCGGCGGGCGGGAAGTATGTGCCGCCGTAGAACGGCTCTCCTGCCGGCGTCAACATCACGGTCATGGGCCAGCCGCCTTGGCCTGTCATCTGTTGAACCGCAGACATGTAGATCGAGTCAACGTCAGGGCGCTCTTCTCGGTCGACTTTGATGCACACGTACAACTCGTTCATCAAAGCTGCGATCTCGTCGTTCTCGAACGACTCGCGCTCCATAACGTGGCACCAGTGGCACGCCGAATAGCCGACGCTGAGGAGTATCGGTACGTTTCGGTCTCTCGCAATGCCGAACGCCTCTTCGCCCCAAGGATGCCAATCGACGGGGTTGTTGGCGTGCTGCAGCAGGTAGGGGCTCGTCTCGTGGATCAGTCGGTTCTGCATGAAATCGCGACCCGCTCAGAGACCGACGATATCGACAGTGGCGACATCGAGCATGTCGAGCGACACCGTCCGAATTGCGTGATTGTTAGTGTCGGCAACGAACATCCTGCCATCTGAGACGCTGACGCCACCGGGCTCGTGGAATTGTGCGTCGTTGGCCGGGCCGTCATCGGCGCCCGCCAAACCGGACCCCAGAAAGACGCTGGCTCGTCTGGTCACCGGCGAGATGCGCTTGATGCGGTTGTTGTAGGTGTCCGCGACGTAGAGCACGCCGTCGTCGAAGTCGATGCCCAGCGGATGTTGCAGTCTCACCTCGTCGCCGACGCCGTCTACGTCTCCGAACGTGAACAGATCTGTGCCCACGATCGTCTTGACGTCGCCGGACAGGTCCGTATCCGCCCACCGGACGGCGCTGGTCTCGGAGTCGGTGAAGTAGAGGACATCGCCATCTGCAACGATCCCACTCGGTTGCGCGAGCTGCGCGGCAGTCAGCGGGCCGTCGACAATTCGTTCCCGACCGCTCCCGGCATAGGGTCGCGCCTCCCCGGTCGCCAGGTCCATCCTCCAGAGCTGGTGGAGGCCTGCCATTGCGATGAAGAGCGACCGATCGGTCAAGGTCACGTCCCACGGCGAGCTGAGGGCTGTTTCCAGTCCCGGACCGCCCTGGCCGAAGCCGGATGCCTGTTCCCCGGTTCCGGCAACCGTACGAACCACTTCCGCCTGAAGGTCGATCAGCCTGATTGCGTGGTTCTTGGTGTCCGCCACGTACAAGTTCGTCCCCGAAAGCGCGAGACCTTGCGGATCGTGAAATTCGGCGGACGCAAAGCTGCCGTCGGCCATGCCTTGGTTGCCCGACCCGATTGTCAGGACGGCCTGGCCGTCCAGCGTCGTGACTACGATGCGGTTGTGATTCGAGTCCGAGATGTACAGCCGGTCGTTGGGTCCGTCGGCGAGGACTTTGCCGGGGAACGACAACGCCCGGTCCCATTCGCGCTCTCGCTCCGGTCTGAACTCCAATTCGCCCTTGCGCGTGGTCCCGAGCTCGTCGCTGCTCTCGATCACGCCGGCAATGAAGCGATCGAGCGCCTCGAAGGTGAACTCGCCCTCGTGTTTGCCAACGACGTTGCCTGCCGGATCGATGAACATCAGCGTCGGCCACGCCCGAACGCCGTATTGCTGCCACACCTGGAAGTCCCGGTCGTTTACGACAGGATGGTCGATCTCGTACCGCAATACCGCTCTCCGCACGTTTTCGGTCTGTTTCTCAGCGGTGAACTTGGCCGAGTGGACACCTACGACGGTGAGCTCCCGAGCGTACTTCTCTTCCAGTTTCCGCAACTGCGGAAATATGTGCATGCAGTTAATTCAACAGTAGGTCCAGAAGTCCAGGATCACGAGTCTGCCGCGAAGGTCTGCCATCCTCAACGGCCGGTCAGTGTTGAGCCAATCCAGGCCGTCGACGAAATCAGGGGCGGATACGGCGCTAGCCGTCGTTCGAGGTGACATGATCTGGTTGCCTCCGAGCATATTGATTCGCCTTGTAGGCGCCTCCGGTGTGGTCTCGATTATGACAGAGCGCGAGCATATCCGACCAGTAATTCGAGTCGAGCGACCTTGCTCACCGTGTATCTACGCCGTGGCGGAAGGCACGCGGCGTTCCAATCAAACGGTTGAACTTGCCGTGCCGATCGGAAGATTTCTCACGATCCTCGATAGACCGGTGAACGTCAAACGACGAGGCGTCGCCGCCTGACGCCGCCTACTGAACGGCGCCGCCCCACGCGCACGACTGCGGGCGCATGACGTGGTAGCATTGTCGCGATGCAATTCCACCATGTCTCGTGCTGCCTCGGAATGTGTCTGGCGTGAGTCGCCGGAGCAGGGATTCTTCGGACTCAAACGTCGAGGCATCAGACGCGATGGCGAGCAGAACATGGCGACTGCCGCTGGCTCCGGGCCGAACGCCTTTCTATTACGGCTGGGTGATTCTGGCGGTTGCCACGGTGGCCAACTTCGCGTCAGCGCCAGGGCAGACCTACACCTTCTCTGTATTCCTCGAACACTTCCGCGACGACCTGGGCTTGCCGTCGACGCTGATCTCGACTCTGTACCTGATCGGCACGGTAACCGCGTCGGTGATGATCGTGGGCATCGGTCGCATCCTCGATCTGCTGGGCGGACGCGTGATGTTGGTCTTGTCGGGCGTGTTGATTGGCGTTGGGGCGTTGTGGATGAGCCAGGTTTCGGGCGCTGTAGAGCTGCTGATCGGATTCGCGATGATGCGAACGCTTGGGCAGGGCTCGTTGTCGCTGATACCAACCACTCTTGTGTCGATCTGGTTCGTACGAAACCGTGCCCGAGCGCTTGCAATCGTTGGGCTGGGCGGAGCGGTCGCAGGCGGGGCATTCCCAATCATGTCGAGCTGGCTGATAACGGTATTCGACTGGCGCGGCGCCTGGGTTGCGATCGCGATCATCGTGTGGGGAGTTCTGCTGCTTCCAGCCGGATTCCTGGTTCGACGAAGTCCGGAATCGGTCGGATTGACGCCTGACGGAGCGGACTCGCGGGCGCAACGAGCAAGCGACGGTCGATCGCCGACCGAAGAGTTCGCGTTTACGGTTCGTGAAGCAGTCCGCACACGATCGTTGTGGCTGTTGATGTTCGCCGCGACCGCCCAGTCGATGGTGGCGACCGGACTGATGTTCCACCAGATATCGCTCTTCGGCGCCCGCGGGTTGTCGAGCGCCACGGCGGCGGGAGTCTTCGGCGTGATCGCACCCGCGATGATCGCCGGCCAGTTTCTCTCGGGATTCCTGGCAGAGCGATACCCACTCAGGTACATGGTGGCAGCGGCGCAGTTGTTCCTCACCGCAACCGTGCTGTTCATATTCCTGGTTTCCGATCCTTGGCACGTGTTCCTGTACGGAGCGATTCTCGGCGTAACGACCGGCTTTTTGATGAACAGTTTGATGGCGATCTGGCCGCAGTACTACGGTCGAGAACACCTGGGCAGCATCCGAGGCGTGACACAATTCGCGAGCATGGCCGCATCGGCAGCCGGCCCGCTCCCGCTGGCAGTCGCCTTCGACGTCACCGACTCGTACACCTCGGGTTTGGTCGTATTCGCTGTCATTCCGCTGGTGTGTGGAGTGGCGGCACTGCTGGCGGTTCGGCCGACTGCGCCGGTGCGATCGGGGCTGCGGTGATTTGTGGACAGGTCGATGGGCGCCTCTACGCGACCGTGCGGCAAGGATGGAAAGCGTCCGTGCAGGAGTCGAATTCGCGACCGACTGGTTTAGAAGGTGGACAGACGGTCACGCTGTGCTTTCATAGCTACGAGTTGAACGAAACACGTACGTTTATCCGCTGGTGACCGGAACCTTGCCGATGACCGTTCACCGGTCGTCGATGGAACAATTGCTGCTGATCTGTTGCGATCTTCCACTCAAGGTTAACGGCGGGCCATCCACAAATGTGGTGCCCCGAATTGCCGCCAAATGGTTGGTGCGGAAGCTGGTTGCAACCCTTCGGTGATTTCTTCAGAAAGGTCATCAATCCGGTCCAAGCGAGGAGGATACCGGTGCAAGATCAGGCTCGCAGTAGCGAACACCAGCGCGAATCCGCCGATGATGATCGAGAGCACGCCGATGCCGAGGGCGGCCCCACCCCAACCTACCATTTGGAGCCAATACGCCAACGGCGACAGGTCCAGTTGGATCAGGACGGGACTCGTCAGCCCGACTGCCAATCCAAATGTCGCCAGCAAGACCGCAATCAATATGAGCGCGAGCATGAATTGGTACCGCCAGCTGCGCGGTTCATCCGTCTCGTCAGGCCGTTCCAAGCCTAGTTTATCGAGAATCCGTCCTGCGTACCAGTGCAGCGCGATGAAGCTGAGCAACACGAACCCGACCACTGCGATGACTGAGATCGCGTAAAGGCCGTACAACAGCCCGACGGCGACGGCCCACTCGTCGGGCGGGTGACCGGTTGCCCATAGCACGATCATCCAGAACGTCGCGTACATTACTGGCCCCCGCAGCCTATCAGGCCGCAGGGTCGTCTTCAGGAGATATGGAAACGCTGACATCTTGATTTCCCTCGTCGACCGCGTTCTCACTTTGAACGCCAGAAAGCATTAAGCTCCAAATGTCTCTGAGGCTTGATACGGCACTCGCGATTATTACAACGACCACATACGTTTGTTCGATAGCGTTGATGATGTCGATGGTTCGCGGCGAGGCACCTAGTTGTTCGGCGCCCCAAGTGGACACGATGTTCAACCCGACTGCCATCACGATCAATACGGCCCACGCAAATCCGAGAATGAGTGCACGAACCAGTATGTTGAATGTCCGTTTGATCGCACGAACGGTTGAGAGGTAAAGGATCGCTAGGTACCCTCATCAATATTGTACCGGCAAGATCGTACCATTTCCAACATGATTGTCAACCTCGCACCGAATTACGAGCCGGATATGGCACGACTGCTGCGCGAATTACGCGTACAACCGGATGCCAGTCGGCCAGGATTCTGTCCATACACTCTACTAACGAACGAACGTTGTACAAATGAAACAAAAGATGACCATTTGCTTCACGGCCACCGGTCACTCGCCGGTTCCCAATCGCGGTGCCGGTCGAAAATTGACAGGGACAGGAGTGGAGTGACACAACGTACACAGCAGACGGTTGAACCAGCCGGTTCGGGCGCGATCGGGTGGAACATTGTCAGTTGAGAGCTGAACGGCGATCGGCCACGTTGGAGTTGGGAAGACCCATCTACCGGCGGCGCCGGCCATCGAAGGCATCGTACAAGGCTGCGGCGCATACTTCGTCCATGTATGCACACGTTCCAGCTCCCAAACAGGAGTTGACAGCCAGACGCCAAGGATACAATGTTGGTGACAAGGCGATGAGGGCCGGGATGCCTCACTGCGGGTCAATATGGAGGATGCCGGGCCAAAGGATTTCCGGTCGCAGCACTAAACGAGGAGGCAGATATGAGTCGTGAACGTAGTGAACAAATAATGCGTCGTTACCTCACCGAGGTGCTCATGGAGAAGAAGCTCGAGGTCATCAAGGAGATTGCCGCCGAGGACATGTGGGACCACACGCAGCCGAAACCGGGCCGCGAGGGCCTCGAGAGACACGCCGGCGGCTTCCTCGCCGCCAGACCGAACGTCAAGATCGTCGTCAACCACATCCTCGCCGACGAGGACACGGTCGTGGGCGTCTGGACCTGGCGGAACATGGAGGAGGCGGAGTTCATGGGCATCCCAGGTGGGCAGGAAGTGGAGTGCCGTTGTGCCAGCATCTTCAAGATACGCGACGGCTTGCTCGTCGACTACTCGCTCATCGCCGTGTCGAAGACCACTTCGGAGCCCGTCCTGCAAGGAGGAAGCACCAACATGGTGTAGCAGCATTCAACAGGTTCGTCCCAAGTCCAAACAGTCTGCTGCCAACCGGTCCATCGCGCCTACCTGGCGCCGGCGCCGGTCAGGCGCTGTACAGCAGCATCATGGGCCCAGGTGATGCTGCCCCCCCAAACTGCCGAACCGGCGTCGCACAGCAACGACATCGAGACGCCGGCAAAGATCACCATCAAGAGGTCCACCAGTCAAAGTAATTGTCGGCGACTGGCCACAATAGTTGACTTTCGTCGGCATCGAGAGGCTTCAAGGCACGGTGGCTGGATGCAACGATGCATGACAATTTGTTGCGCGGCAACTGGCCCAGGAAACGACCCGTCTCGGATCATTGCGCCGGATTCGCAGCGGTCAATCGAGTCCCACAAAGCGGATGATGAGGGGGACGACAATCGTCGTGATCGCCAAAGTTACAATCACGCCTGAAAACAGAAGATAACGAGTCCCGTAATTCGACACCAAGGACGGATCGTAATACTTATCGACCTCATTGTCACGATACATGGCGACCAATCCACCAAGGAGCATGGTACGGGTCCGCCTACCTAGGACCAACGCTGCCACCGCGATAACGTTGAGAAGTACTGGCGTAACAATGAATACGGCGAGAATTATGTCGTGAGTTGCAGTGCCGTCTTCTTCTGTGGCAGCCACGGATACGATAGAGTTGGCTCCAAGAGCAATAAGGTTGAAGACAATGGCAGTAACCACGAAGATGGTGTCGGTGCGACTGCTCTGGCCAAGCTCATCGACGATATGATTGTGTACTTGCTCGAGCATTTCGATTCCTCCGTTCGTCGTAGAAAGTTGGGCATCAATTGAACGGCGCAGTTAAATAAGCATCGGAGAGGTGCAAACGAGCAAGTCCAGGGGCTTGGCAAATCTCGTGATCCAGGCGGCGGAGCATCCCAAGACCCAACTCACCGTACTGCACACCGTCCACCCTGCAACCTCCAACTCATGTGGATTCTCGGTCGATCGTCGCTCGCCTCCTGGTCGAGGCGACGATCAGGGTATCTGGCATTTGGGGCCTTGACCAGGTATCAATGTACTAATACCTCGTTGACGATCGGACTATCGTCACCACGAGATGCGCGGCATCGCGCCGGACCGATTCGCCTCGAAAGATCGTGAAACAAAACATGACAATCTGTTGCATCCAGGCGCCGTCGAGGACAGCAATCGGGATTCGTTGTGTCTCGCACAAGTCTGGCGGAATATAGGCTCGATGCAACACGTCGCCCGGCAGGCCGGAAAGGCCGCCGCAGGGAATCGCCCTCGTCGTCGCCTATCCTGGCGAAAGCGATATCAAGCCAAGGTTTCGGTGTGTCAGAGTTGTTAACGCCGAGTACCCCGCTACGAAGCAGTCGCTTCGTCCGCCCGCTTGATGTTCTCGGAGCCGGTCACGCCGGACGCCTGCAGATCCTTGATCTGAGCGTCCGTATACCCCAGTTCGCCAAGCACCTCTTCGTTGTGCTCGCCGACGGTGGGTGGCGATCTGCGTAGGTTGGCGGGGGTGTCTGACAGCTTCACGGGGAACCCGGTCAGCTTTACTTTGCCGTAGACCGGGTGGTCTGCCTCGATCACCATGTCGTTGTGCACGACCTGGGGGTCTTCGAATACCTCCTGCAGGTCGTAGACCGCGCCAGGCGGCAGGCCATTGGCGTCGAACCTTTCCTCCACTTCGGCGCGCGTGAATTTCTTGAACGCCACTTCCATTATGGAACGGAGGGCAGGGGAGTTCTCGTTCCACCTGGTCGGGTTCTCGAAACGAGGGTCGTCGGTCAACGGGGGCTGGATGTCCAGAGCCCTGCTCAATCGGCCCAGAACATCGTCGACGAATGCGCCCATGAGAGTGTAGTGCTTGCCGTCCTTACATTCGTAGATGGCGTAGAAGGGACCGCTGTCGGAGTGGCCAATGCCTTTCGGGGCCCTTTCGAACTTCCAGTCCGCGTTCAACGCAGCCGCGTTCTCCTGGAGATGACTGGCGATCACGCCGTCCAGCAAGTTGGTTTCGACGACCTGGCCGCGGCCCGTCTTCTCGCGCGCAGCAAGAGCGGCCATTATGCCCTGGGCGATCATCATGCCGCCCAGGTAGTCTGCAATGAAGGTGCCTGCAGCCCTGGGCGGGCCGTCGCGATCTCCGGTCAGGGACATGAGCCCGCCCAACGATTGCGCGATCAGGTCCTGGCCGATCCGTCCCTGGTACGGTCCCGTCTGCCCCCAGCCGGACGCCACAGACCAGATTATCCGCGGGTTGATCTCTTTGAGTTGGTCGTATCCGAACCCCATCCGCTCCATGACGCCGGGTCGAAAGTTGCTGGCGACGACGTCGGCGGTTTTGACCATCTGGTAGACGATCTCTTTGGCCTCGGGCTTTCGCGTGTCAAGGCTCAGACTTCGTTTGTTGCGATTGTCGGCCATGTAGTACAGGCTCACGCCGTTGATCTGCGGATTCTGACCACGGCCAAGATCGCCGACGTCGATTCGTTCGACTTTGATTACGTCCGCGCCAAAGTCTGCAAGCACCTGAGTGCCAACGGGACCTTGCTCGACTTGAGTAAAGTCGACCACACGGATGCCTTCATACGGTAAAGTCATTCTTTGCTCCTAAGTCGTTCTAGATGCTGGAGCGCCGTCAGCGCCGGTCGCTCGCGTCTCAGTATACTCGCATAATCTCGCCAGCAACGACGAGGCGGCCAGCTTCACGACGGCGGGCTAGCGATGTCACAGGCTCCGGAGCTTCGTCGCGTGCGTGCTAGAAGCGAGGAACCAGACCGGTGATCAGGGTTGCGCTTGGCCAATTGCCTGTAGAATGTGCGCGCCCAGGCGTCCTCAGGGCGGCGCTAGGGCAGGGCGGCCACTCTCAGGGCATTGACGGCGACCCGTCATCCGCTCGATCGAATCGCAACGAATGAAGACCACCGCCTAAGGTTCTCAGCCTCTCGACATCTGTTGCACCCGTCTTGGTTCTCGATTTCCGCAACAAGACTCGCAGAACAGAGCGCCTCGCCATCTTAGCCAGACGATACGAATGGTCGATGTGGGCATGAAGAGCGAATAAAAGCAACTGCCGTTGCTTTTGGACACAGACCGGGGGTAGTTCGGCATCCAGCAACATGCCGTGAGCACTAGACCATATAGCCATATTGCCATATGGTTTTCGTTGTGCCCACCGCCTGTCATCAACTCGCGCAGGACGCAATGCCCATTTAGGCGCTGCAATACGTCTCATGATTTGACAATTCGTGAAGGCGGTCATACCTTGTCGCCAACCTCAATGATTGTCAATTGGAGGATGGCCAATGGCTAATCTAGCATTCGAATCTGCCGTGTCACTGGCTAGCAAAGTCCGCGACAAGGAAATCAGCGCGGTCGAGCTTCTGGAGTTCTACCTTCAACGCGTTGAGCGCCATAACCCGGCCCTGAACGCGATTATCTTCACGCAAATCGAGAAAGCGCGGGAGCAGGCGCAGACGGTGGACGAGGCATTGGCGAACGGAGACGTCTTGGGGCCACTCCACGGAGTGCCGATGACGGTCAAGGACTGCTACGACTGGGTCGGGTCGCCGTCAACGTGGGGCAACCCCATGTTCAAAGACAATTATCCGAAACGTGACGCCCTGGCGGTTGAACGCTTGCAAAATGCCGGCGCGGTGATCTTCGGCAAGACCAACATCCCGCTGATGCTGGCCGACTGGCAGACTTTCAATGACATCTACGGAACCAACAACAACCCCTGGGACCTTGCCAGGGCGCCCGGCGGTTCATCCGGCGGGGCCGCCGCGGCTCTGGCGGCCGGCCTCACCGGGTTGGAAGCAGGCACCGACATCGGTTCATCCATTAGAAACCCCGCCCACTACTGCGGCGTGTTCGGGCACAAGCCGTCATACGGTGTCATCCCGGATCAGGGGCGGTTTCTCCCCGGCGTCTTTGCTTCGATTGACATAGAAGTGGGCGGACCGCTTGCTCGCAGCGCCGAAGACCTGGCGGTGTCGATGGACGTGATGGCCGGTCCCGGAGGTCTTGATGCGAACGGATGGCGGCTCGATCTGCCGGCGCCGCGCAAAAGCTCGCCGAAGGACTACAAGGTGGCCGTGATGCTGACTAGTCCCTACTGCGAGCAGGACGACGAATTGACTGACCGGTTGCAGAACACCGTCGATGCTCTGGCGCACGCTGGGGTGCAGATCGACGACTAGGCGCGACCCGCCCTCGATCTTCAGCGATCGCACCACGTTTTTCAGATGTTGCTTCGGTCGGCGACAAGCGCAGGCGTGTCCGACGAGCAACTCGCCGCCCACGTTGAGAGTGCGGCGCAACGCTCCGAAGATGACCGGAGCGGTCAGGCATATGTCGACCGGGCGGTGACGCTTTACCATCGCGACTGGTGGAGGCTAGCCAACGAGCGCGAGATGATGCGTCTCGCGTGGACCGAGTTTTTCCAAGAATATGATCTGTTCCTGTGTCCGACATCTTCCTCCGCCGCGTTCCCGCACGACCAAGAGGGTGATCGATTCGATCGCACGCTCCCGATCAACGGCGGTCGGCGCCTTGGCGCCGACCAGCTCTTCTGGGCAGGCCTGAGTGGAGAGGTCCACCTGCCGTCGACAGTGGCGCCAGCAGGCTTGACCAAATCCGGTCTTCCCTGCGGATTGCAGATCGTAGGCGATTTCTTACAAGATCGCACATGCATCGAGTTTGCTCGCCTGATGTCACAGGAACTTGGCGGCTTCGTACCGCCACCGGGTTACGAATAAGGACGAGCTAGCGTGAGACACTTGGCGCCCAACCGTTTCCGCGGGGAGCGACTCGCCCAGGCCGGTAGGCACGGTCTGGATCGGGGAACCAGGGCTAGCTGACAGACTCGACCCACCGCTGGGTCCGGCATCTTGTCGTAAGCGTAGGGCAGGGTGGTGCTGTCGTCGGAGCTGTCGATATCGGCCGAAGGGGGATTCGCGCCGGCGTTGGCAAGGGGGAAGGGGGTGGCGTCGCTGGCAAGATTCTGACCGTTCGATCGGCACGGGCCAGCGCGTGAAGCGAAACTGGGGCACCTTTCCGGTTCGAATGGGTTTATCGATATATGAGGCACATCTGAGTATCATTGTCATCGGTTGACGAAAGTGACCGGCTTGTGTGAGACTTGCGCCGTCCCAACTTGGTGTGCCTAAATTGGCGCCGGACCCAATCTGGGAAATATCGATTCACAAGGCGGCAAAGATGGAAATACGTCAGGGTCTTGCTGACCTCAATGGTACACGGCTCTACTATGAGGTCGCTGGCGAAGGACATCCGCTGGTGCTCGTCCACGGGTTCACGTTAGACACACGCATGTGGGACCCGCAGTTCGAATTATTCGCTCAACGCCATCGGACAATCCGGTACGATGTCCGTGGCCATGGAAAGTCTGCGGACCCGGTGGCAGACCAGGCGTATTCGCACTCAGACGACTTGCTAACCCTCCTGCGTTATTTAGATGTGGAGCACGCACATATACTGGGCCTCTCTCTCGGAGCGATGATCGCCTCCGACCTCGTCCTTACCTACCCTTCTGTCGTCGATGCCCTGATTCTGGTTGACACTTCTGGGTTAGGCGGCTTCCCGTTCCCAAGCGATGTAGCAGAGACCCTAACTCGGATCAACGTGACGGCCAAGGAGAAGGGTGTCGATGCGGCGAGACAGATTTGGATGAGTATGGGCTGGTTCAGTCCGGCTCTGGAGAAGCCCGACGTTAGAAATGCTGCGCTGCAGATTGTCGGTGACTATCGAGGTTGGCATTGGCTAAACCGAAACCCCGTTGTTCGACCCAACCCTCCCGCTGTCGGGAGATTGGACTCAGTTGTTGCACCGACGCTAGTCATTGTCGGTGATCGAGACATGCCGTATAACCTCGAGATTGCGGAAACCCTGGAGAAAGGCATTCCTAACGCAAAGAAGGCAGTCATCACGGGTTCGGGTCACATGTCCAACATGGAAGAGCCGCTGGCCTTCAACGAAGTCGTCTTGCGATTCCTGTCGGAGGTTTCCGCCTGACCGTGTTTTGCGGCAACTTACGGGCGTAGCGCCGGCGCCCCGAGTTCGACTACAGCCTGACATGCCCTTTCCAACCTGATTCTCATTCGCGCTCTTTCATGCTCTCCGCTCAGATCAAGAAGACCCATGAGGTTGACAACACGTGAGAGGCAGCGCAGCATGGCAAACTTGTAGTCTTCGAGACATTCTTCGAAGGAGTAGCCGGTGACTCCGCTCTCCACCAGAGCGTGGTGGTAGGCATCCACTAGGTCGATTTCACTCTTCCCGGTGTTCCGCGCATAGCATCCGAAAAACACCGCGAGATCGTAAGGGCCGCGCCCCAGACTGATCTCTTTCCAGTCGATTACCGTCATCTCCAACCCCTTCTCAGATTCTTGGAAGAAGAGGTTCTGGAGTTGAAAGTCGCCATGGATCATCGTCATCGGAGGACGGCTAAGCCTCTCGTGGATGAAATCAATCTTTGCTGCCAGTTCCACAACTAGTTCTTTCATGTCATCCGAGAGGTCGTTTCCGAACTTATCGATGAACCGGTCCGCTCTTTCACGATAGAAGCGGCCAGCCCTGGCGCCCACGACGGCCAAACTGTCTGGCCAGTCAGCGCTCTCGAGCTCCGGGTCGCCCCACCACTGGGCGTGGAATCGCGCAAGGCTCGCAACGGCGAATTCCTCCTCCTCATCGGAGCATCCTTCGACAGGATTACCGACACGAGAAGGTGATAGGCCCTCCAGCAACAGGATGTTCGTTCGGCACTCGACATTTACTTCGCCGTGGTAGAGGCGAGGCGTTCTTAGCGGCGTTCGGCCGGCGAGCTCGCGGTAGAATCTCAGCTCCGGGGGATCGGCGCCGGCGCTCCAGTGATTTGGCGCCGCGACGGGATCGTTGCCGGAAATCTTCGCGATGATGGACAGCGGAGCGGCCTCGTCGAAAGTCTCGTAGCTGGGGCGCAGCCTGACCAAGTCTCCTGAAATCCCCTGTCCCTCGCCGATGGTTTCGATCTCCAGGAATGCAACGGCCGAACCTCGAATAACGCCGCCGACCTTCAAAGCATGCGCAAGCCATTCCGATGTGATGTCTTTCGGGCTTGCAGGGATCCGTGGATTTGCCACGTCATCAGGCCTCTCGCATGAGTTGCGGCAATGCTAGCACACGACGGGATCATGCATGGAGCGATCGTAACCGTGGAGGTCGATATTGACCGAGCGGGGAATCGCGTCGGAGCGAGGAGGGGGGTGGCGTCCCTGGCAGGATTCGAACCCGCGA
>DCWO01000176.1:90872-130047 GCA_002328865.1 Dehalococcoidia bacterium UBA2160
CGACCCGCTGCTTAGAAGGCAGCTGCTCTATCCATCTGAGCTACAGGGACACGTGCTCAGCCTCTCTTTCATTGTAATGGCGTCTGTTCTGGCCGGTCAAGGCGAGCCAGGTCCACCCAGGCACGAAGGCGCGGCGATCGGCTCTCAGCCATCAGCGCCGAATGACGCCGGCAGACGCCGTCGACCGACCCCGAACGGGCTGACGAGGTTGGCGTTGAGTCAGTCGGTGAACCGCACGGGCACCCACACCAGCTTGATCGTCCGACTCAGCAGCTCACGCACCGGCCCGATGCTCATTCCGGTGGGGTCGGTTTTGGTGGTGAATTTGCGCTGGAGGTATTCGCCGAGGGGACGATTGAGCAGCGAAGCAACAACGATCGCGGCCGCGGCGGCCCTCAGATTCGCCATGAGCCCGCGACCACGGCCTCGGACCACTGAGGCGGCCAATCCGCCAAAGAGGACGCCAACGGCCATGTTGGTGCCGCAATATGGTGAGATCGCCAGGTCATGGTGGCCTGCTTCGAGCATCGCGAGAGCGTCTTCAACCACGGCTGTGATCTCCTCTGCGGATGCCCGACTCCATAGGAAGAACCCGCCCGGAATGGAGTATCCTCCGAGCGGCGGACTGACTCCTCGGTCCAGGAGCAGCGCTACGCTTGCGTGTTCTAAAGCATGACACCTGCGTGTCTTCACGATCTTCGATTCGACCATAGATGCTCAGCCTTTTCTTGCAGTTCTTATGCATCTGACCAACAATCCGATCAACATTGTATCGGTCGCTGATGCATCTTCAATTCTATCCGATGGCCTCATACGCCGCATCGAGAGGGCAGGGGAGTCGCCGATATGCTTGCTTTCCGGCAGTCTATCTATTAACCCAACGCGAATCGGAGGCCGATTTCGTCCAGTTGAATGGCCCGGGGAACATGTGCGCCCCGATGGGGCGCCAGGCACGATCTACACGTTTCATTGCGACATGTTATAAAGTTAAACCCTAAATTACCGTGTACGTATTATCTATCGGGTTTGTCCAAACGCCTGACAGAATGCGGCCCAGGGTCGGAAATCGCGTGAATTGGGATTGTCTGGAAGAAGTCTTGAAAACTTATTGACACAGGCTAGCGCCGACATTAGCATTAATTGAAACAACGTTGCGGTATTTGAAACGACGCTGACAAATCAGGAGGTTGCCCGAGATGCCAAATAAGAAGACCAAAAAGATGATGGCTGTCGAAGAAAAGTTCCACCAGTCCTTAGAGAAGATGCTACCAGAGATGGTAACCGAAAACGGCCTGTCGTCAACCGCCGACGAGCTCGGAGTGAGCAAGGCGACGTTGGGCTACTGGCTGCTGAAGCTCGGGATCACCGTTCGCAGGGTCGCTCTCGCGCCAGGCGAGTCCTTGGAGGTAAAGCGGGTTCGCTGACCTCCGAGAAAACAGCTGAACTCTTGAAGCGGCGTCTGGGTCGAGGTCTGTGGGGCCCACATAGTGCGGCCCCAGGCGCCAGAGACTCAACAGCATCGCCCACCCCAGGCTCGATTCAACGATCGGGCGCGCCACGGGGTGGGCGATTGCTTTTCCTGGGCGATCTCGTCTCGGCGCGATGTTTGTGTCGAACGTCGATTGGGAATTCGGTCGGGCGTGGATGCCAACTTCGCGGCGCCGCCGGCACGTATGTAACCTCGAGCTGCGGGAGCGAGAATTCTTGCTCGATGCGACACGGTGATTCCCTGTGAGGCCCTGGATTCTTCTCCTTCTGCGGAAGGAGAAGAATGACATCTTGCCGGTCGCCAAAGCAGAGCCGCGACGGCGTCCGCTAGTGCCGCCGCATCGCGTCCCTGGCTTCGCGCTCTCGGTCACGGTCGATGATCGCCCTGCGCTTGTCGTAGCGCTTGCGGCCTTTGGCCACGGCGAGCTCGACCTTCGCATATCCGCCTTTCAGATACAGTTTCAGCGGAATGAGCGTCATGCCGCGTTCGGAGACCTGCTTGGTCAGATGGGTGATTTGGTCGCGTCGGAGGAGCAGCTTCCGGGATCGTTTCGGTTCGTGGTTGTCACGGTTGCCGGCAGCGTATTCGGCGATGTGCGCGTTGTGGAGCCAGAGCTCACCCGTGGCGGGCCGAGCGTACGCGTCGCTCAGGTTGACGCGGTTCGCGCGGATGGACTTGATCTCCGTCCCAGTGAGCACCAAGCCGGCTTCAAGGGTGTCCGCGATCTCGTAGTCGTACCGCGCTCGGCGATTAACCGTGATCGTGCGGTCGCGGGAGCCTTTGGCCATCAGTTTGTCGCGCTGGAGGCCGTGCCGTCGACGATCCCGGCCAGCACTTCGACAGCCTTCTCGAGTTGGTCGACATCGGCTTTCTTGGCGTCCCTGGACGTGACTTCGTGATCGGGCTCAACGCCCTCGCCTTCGATGGGCCTGCCGTTGGGCGAGAACCACCTGGCGAAGGTGAGGTACAAGCCACCCTCGTTTTCCAGCCGACGCAGTATGTTGACGCTGCCTTTTCCGAATGTGGGGGCCCCGATCACGGGAGCTCGCTCATGGTCTTGCAACGCCCCGGCCAGGATTTCGCTGGCGCTGGCGCTCGACTCGTTGACTAACAGCACCATTGGCATATCGGCGAATCTGCCGGCACTCCTGACCTCATGATCGGATCTGCGGCCGCTGCCGTCCACCTCATACAAAACCAATCCCTCTTCCACGAACAGACTCACGATGTCAATAACCGAACTCAGCAACCCGCCCGGGTTGTTCCTCACGTCCAGTATCAAACCTTCGAATCCGTCGGACTGAGATTGCCGAATCGCATCTTCGAGTTGATCAGCCGTGTCGGAGTAGAACGTGCTGAGTCGAATGTGAGCGAACCGATCGTCGGGCTGAGTCCGAACGAGCACGCTCTCGAGCGGGATCACGTCTCGGGTGATGACGACCTCGATCTCATCGAGCGTACCAAGGTGCACCACCAGCAGTCGAACGTCGGAGCCCCTGGGTCCACGTATCTTGGAAACAGCCTCGAGCAGCGAAAACCCCACGATGCTTTCTCCGTTGACGGACAAGATCACGTCTCCGGGCTTCAAGCCAGCTTTCTCCGCCGGACTGCCTTCGATCGGCGCCACGACCAACAACTTGCCGTCAGGACGCATCTGGACGCTCGCGCCGATGCCTTCGAACCGTCCGTAGAGATCGTCGTTTTCGATCCGGAATACCTCCGGCCTAACGTAGCTGGTGTGCGCGTCGCCGATGGCCTCGATCATGCCTCGGATGGCAGCTTCGTTGAACGCCTCGATGTTGAACGTGGAGCGGTCAACGTGCTCCCGAGACAGAAGGGCCCAGACTTCCCAAACAGTCTTCAATTCCTCGGGCACCCCTTCCGGCGCTCCCAGAGGTTGTAATAGGGGAGAGGGAGTAGGGAAGGCCATCGGGTCCTGGCCCCTCGAAGGAGCGGTCGGATTTTCGGCGGCTGCTTGAGCCACCGGCTCGGCGGCGGACGTCGTCTGTGTCGAAGCCGCCGCGGCTGGCGCCGGCGTCGCGTCTTCCTCGTCCTCTTGGCATGCGACAAGCGCAACCAGGCTAACCGCCACCAGAATCGGCAACCACCACACCCAGCGGGCTTGAGTCAATTTCCGCACGATTGATCTCCCGTCTCTGTCCATAGTTACAACGTATTCTAACAAATCAAATCGCCACAATCGGCGCACGATGGTTGGAAGGCAGAGCGGGGATGCCAGAATGCGATGTCAATGTCGAATCAGAGAGGAGATAGTGCAGTGAATTGACGCAGACCGGAACACGACCCCAACGAACCGGTATGACAAACCTTAGGTTGTTTGTCACATTTAGTCAGGTTTGCCAATCGCCATTCAATTCAGCGCCTGTCCGGCATTGTTTGAGCCAGGTGTTCGCTGACAAAGCTTACTAATTGGGTTGATTTTCTCTGTGTTTCAGGATAGAATCAGAGCGAGTTAATCCGCGTTTCAACTCGTCCCAGACAAACAACCCCCTGTGCATCCCCGAAGGGACGATCCGCAAGGTTTCGGTGGCTGGATGGCAACGGCGTTCGGGGCAAACAAGGGCTGGCTAGGTTGAGGCCGAGATCCAGCTCGTGCGCATGCGTGCCGGCCAAAGTTCGGCGCAGATCGGCCAATGCTCGGCCGGCGTCATCGAGACCGATTCGGGGCGGGTGAATTCGCAGTACAGTCCCGAGGGCGCTGGCTAAGCTTGGGCGCCGGACGGCTCTTCGGAACGCCGAGGGAGAGAGCAATGCCACAATCCGCCTCCGAAAAACGACCTCGCAGAAACAGGCCGTTTCCGACGTTCGGCTTGGAAGACGTGCTCAGGATCGCTCGTACAATTCACGAGATCAATTCCGGGTTGCCGATGGACCGAGAGCTGCTTGCGGACGCGATGCGGACCAAGACGACCAGCAGCGGCTTCAGGATGCGACTGAACTCGTCGGGAAAGTACGGCCTCACCGAAGGCGGTTATCGATCCGAGAGCATCGCGTTGACCGAGCTCGGGCGGACGGCGGTCGCTCCGGCGAGTTCCGACGAACAGCGCTCGGCGTATCGAACCGCGGCAACCAATCCCGAGGTGTTTCGTCGCTTCTTTTCTATGCTCGGCGGCAAGCCTCTTCCAGAGGACCCTTACGCCAGAAACATCCTGGCGCGAGACATGGGCGTCCACCCGGACCTGACCGGAGAGTGCCTCGAAATCCTGATCGCGAACGGAAGATTCGTCGATCTCATCCGAGTTGAAGACGGCAAGACGATCATTGTCCCTGGCACACTCGGCGCCGCCACCAGTGAGAATCGGTCAGAGCCGGTTTCTGAGCGCCCCGGAGAGGCGATAAAAAGCCCTGTGCCACCCTCAACACCGGTCGAGCGATTTCAACCCCGTGTTTTTGTGGGCGTCGTCGGAGTATCTGACGTTGGCGATGCGCTTAGAGACAGCTTGACCCGATTGGGAGTCGACGTAGAATACTGGGCCGGGCACACGGGCGGCCCAGCAGGTTTTCTGCCGACAGAAGTGTCCGACGCGATGGAGGATTGTGCCGCCGGCGTCCTGGTCCAAGGCGTCGCTGACGGTGGCGACCCCGGGGCGATCAATGCGGCCGCCAAATCAACGTGGCTGCTCGTCGGCGCGGTAATTGCGAAGTACGGTCAGAACGTCATTTTGATCGAGCCCGCGGAGTACGAGTCAGCGGGACTGCCGGTCAACCGACAAGTGAGTCATGACAGCTCAAAGCCTGAAGCGACGGTGCTGTCGACGATCATGGCGCTCAGCGAGTTGGGTGTGATCCGAGTTGTGGCCGGGGCAGCTTCGGGCCCGGGGTAGCCGTTGTTGCGCGGATAACGTTATGTCAACTAGCGTCAATCCAGTCGCTTACTTGACATAACATCTATAGTGCGAACCAACGATCATTCGCGTTCTGGGCCGGGATCCGATGCCGGCCCATCGCCTCGTTCCAGCCCCGATGACGAAATCGACCTGGCCCCTACCCCGTCACGGCGGATGCCGCCGGACCGACGGCCAAAGCCTCGTCCAACTCGGTGAGCAACTTCGACGTCCCGAGTCCCGTCATCGCTGAGATGAATGCGCTCCGATCTCCGGGGCCCAGGTTGAACGGCGCGGCGACCTCCTGCAGGTCGGCGTCTTCGGGCAGAAGATCGACCTTGTTCATCACCAAGATTCGCGGCAGACGGTCGACGCGCATGTCTTTGAGAATGCTTTCGACTACCCGAGACTGCTCCACGGCATTAACGTGAGTCGCGTCCAAGACGTGCAAGACGACGGACGATTCCTCGATCTCCTCCAACGTGGCGCGGAACGCGGCCACCAGTGCCGGCGGCAGCTTGTGTATGAAGCCCACGGTGTCGGTGACTAGAGCCGAGCTGCCCGACGGCAGCGTGACTCGGCGCGTGATCGGGTCGAGAGTCGAAAACAGCCGGTTCTCGGCGCGCACGTCCGCTTTGGTCAACGTGTTCAACAGCGTCGACTTGCCCGCGTTCGTGTAGCCGACGAGCGAAACCACGGGCACCGAGTTCGTGTTCCGGCGAGCTCGGTGAAGCTGGCGATGCCTTCGAACGTCCTGCAGCGAGCGCTTCAGACGCTGGATGCGATTGCGCACCAGCCTGCGGTCGGTCTCGATCTGAGTCTCACCGGGACCTCGGGTGCCGATTCCGCCGCCGAGACGCTCGAGGTGAGACCATTGCCCGGCCAACCTCGGCAACAGGTACTCGTGCTGCGCAAGTTCGACCTGAAGACGGCCCTCACGGGTCTGCGCGCGGCTGGCGAAGACATCCAGGATCAAAGCGGTCCGATCGAGGACTTTGCGGTCTCCAAGAGCGTTCTCGAGGTTCCGCTGTTGCGTCGGCGTCAACTCGTCGTCGCAGATAACGGTGTCGGCTTTCATGTCCGCGGCCTGCTGCTTAATATCATCGACTTTGCCCTTGCCTACATATACGTTGGTCGGCTTTTCCAGCCTCTGTATGATCGTGCCGACAACCCTGGCGCCCGCGGACCCTGCCAGCTCTCCCAACTCGGCGACCGAGTCCTCGATCCGCCACAGGGCTTTCTTTCGCTTGATCGACACTCCGACCAGCAGCGCTCTCTCTTTTTGCGGCGCCGTTCTTACGGATTTCCTGGCGATGGCGACCCTCCTAGCTGCTTGGGGATAATCACGCGTTGTGAACTGCTACTTTGAACTCCATTGAATCAACCTCTCTAGTCCCCGGTCCAAGTCAGCGTCGCCGATCGTCAGCGACAGTCGTATGTACCCTTCGCCATACTGGCCGTATCCGTTTCCGGGCGTGACCACGATGGCACATTCGTCGAGAATCTTTTCGGTGAAGCTGGCCGACGTTTGCCCCTCCGGCACCCTGGCCCAAACGTAAAGGCTGGCTTTGGGCGGGTCCACGTGCAGGCCAATCGTCTCCAGAGCGCGAAGCACCTTGTCGCGACGGTTTTGGTAGATGGCGTTGCGGCCGTCGAGCCACTCGTCGGTTGTCTCCAGCGCCTCGATGCCCATTTCCTGGATCGCTTGCGGCACGCCGGAGTCCAAGTTCGACTTGACGATCAGCATGGCGTTGATCATGTCGGCGTTCCCGACTGCCATGCCGATGCGCCACCCGGTCATGTTGTACGTCTTGGAAAGCGAATGAAACTCCACGCCCACTTCCATCGCTCCCGGAGTCTCCAGGAAGCTCGGATGGCTGTAACCGTCGAACACGACATCCGTGTAACAGGCGTCGTGCATCACGGCTAGGTCGTGCTTGCGAGCGAATTCGACCACCTGCTCGAAATACGCGATGTCCGCGACGGCGCCCGTCGGGTTGTTCGGGTAGTTCAGCCACATGACCTTCGCGCGGTCCGCAACATCGGCCGGAATGGCTTCCAGGTCGGGCAGCCAGCCGTTCTCCTCTCTGAGCGGCATCCAGTGGCACTCTCCTCCGGCGAACCACGTGCCGACGGAGTAAACCGGATACCCGGGATCCGGCACCAGCGCGATGTCGCCGGGCTCGATGAAACACAGCGCCGCGTGGCCGATGCCCTCTTTGGCGCCGATCAGCGAGATCACTTCCTTGACGGGGTCGACCGAGATCCCGAAGCGACGATTGTACCAAGCTGCGACGGCGCTCCTGAACTCGGGCAAGCCTTCGGTTTCCGGATACCGATGGTTCGGTCCATCGCCTGCCGTTTGCCTGAGACGCTCGACGACTGGGTCAGGCGTCGGTAAGTCGGGATCGCCGATGCCGAAGGAGATGACTTCGATCCCTTCGGCCTTCTTCTGCGCGATCTTTCGGCTGATTTCAACGAACAGGTAAGGCGGTATCTTTTCAACGCGGCTGGCGAATTTCATTGGTCCCCCGGAATCTTCTACACGTGGAATCGGACCGTCACATGGTAAGTCACCACGCGCCACGCGTAAAGCCGAGTGGCAACGGAGTGGACCGGACAAGCCTGGCGAACCCTGCCATAGGCACAACCTGGACAATTTTCTTTTTCGGGAATCCGAACAAATAGACCTCAAGCAGTCTTTGTCGATCAGCGGATGAGGGGTTATGATTCGTGTAGACATGGTTCGGATTGGCGTGGCGTCGAAACAGCGCTCGCGCTCGCTCCGAATTCCACCTCCTGTCGCCGGCAGACCGCTTTTAGCGCAGCAATACCGGCAACGGGCGGTTTTGACGTGTTTTGGTAGCTACCCAAAACGCAAACTCCCGCCACACTGTCCCTCCTACCACCATTTGAGGGGATTGAAACTCGCTGACAATGAACCCGGAAACGACAGGCGCGACTCCCCTAGCGACCATCTCTCATGGGAACGACCGGACGAGATATGTCAAGCAAAAGTCGCCCGCACTTCTACAATCTTCGTCGCATTCAGGCGCAACATGACCGATTTGCGTGGACACCGCCCCGCGCGAGGGAGACGACTAGCGTGGCTCAACTATGCCTCCCAACGACCTGAACAGAGGACCTCGACTGTCAAAATATCGCGACAATTGGCGAAAAGAAGACCTGAGAGCATCTTGACAAATCTTGGATGTTTCCAAAACAAAGGTTCCAAAAATGGGAGCTAGCTTAAACGTTAAGCGGCGTTTCAAGTTCGTTCGACGCCGTCAATTTGCCCGGTCAGTCCGGCCAAACGCCCTCGAACACCTCTGCCACGGGTCCTTCCAGGACGACGTCGCCCTCCCCTGGCCATGTCACCGTCAGGACGCCCCCTGGGAGATCGACTTCGACTGCATCGTCCACGTATCCGTGCAGGCGCGCCGCCACGACTGCCGCGCACGCGCCGGTGCCGCACGCCATCGTGAGTCCAGAACCTCGCTCCCACACCCGGACCTTGAGTCTGTCCCTGCTCAGCACGTTCACGATCTCGAAGTTGACTCGATTCGGAAACAGCGGGTGGTGTTCGACACGCGGTCCGATCCGCCACAACAGGTAGTCGTCCACTTCTTCTTCGAGGAACGCGACGGCGTGCGGGTTGCCCATCGACACCGCCGTTATGTCAAGCTGCGCGCCCTCGACCGAAAGCCTGTGGTCGACAACAGGCCCTGGACCGTCTAATGCGATCGGGATATCTGCGGGTATCAGATGCGGAGGGCCCATGCTGACTGAGGCTCGGGTCATCCCGCCATCCGTCAGCGTCGGCGCAACTGACAGGACGCCGGCGCCGGTTTCGACTTCCACCGTCTTTACGCCTGGCGGGAGTGCGTTTTCATCCAAAGCAAAACGTACAAAGCATCGGATTCCGTTGCCGCACATCTCTCCCTCGGATCCGTCTGCATTGAACATCTGCATTCGCAGATCGGCGACTTCCGATGTCTTCATCAAGATCAAACCGTCCGACCCGACGCCTTTGTGACGGTCGCTGATGTCCGCCGCCACTGCGGGCCAGTCTCTGCTCTCGGTTCGGGCGTCGACGTAGACGTAGTCGTTACCCGCTCCGTGGTATTTTTTGAATCTCACATCCCCCTCCGGCAGCCGATGTCGCTCACGAATGTCGGATTGCACGCCTTGCAGCGGTTGGTCCATGTGTTGATTGTCGCCTGTGAGGCCCGCCGAGCGCAAATCACGCTGCTAACCGGTGGTGGAAGCGGCGGCCAAGGCCTATCGCGAGCGGTCGCAGGCGCGAAGGAGGGCTCAGCCAGGCGCGACGTCCAACCACTGGGACACCGCTGCTTCGGCATCTGCGATCCCGTCGGTGGCGTCGAACCAGTGGATGCGCGGGTCGTCGTGCTTGAACCACGCGTGTTGTCTTCTGGCGAACGCGTGGGTCCGAGTCTTTGTCTTTGCGATGGCCTCGCTCAAATCGGCGCCGTTTACGAGATGTTCGCCCAGCTCGCGATACCCGACGCCGCTCATCGAGGGTAGATCGAGGGCGTAGCCGGCGTCAAGCAAGCCACGCACCTCGTCAAGCCAGCCCGCCTCGAGCATGTCGTCTACTCGGTCATCGATGCGCCGATATAGTCGCGGCCGTGGCATCGACAGGCCGATAACCAGCAAGTCGTAGTCGGGAGGAATCTTCTTCGGCGACCCGCCAGCGCCGCTCCTGGCCACCTCGACCGCCCTGATGACCCGGCGCAGGTTGTTCGGATCGACTCGGGCTGCGGCCTTGGCGTCGAGATCGCGGAGGATGTCGACGACAGCGCCGGTTCCGGAAGCCCCTGCCAACTCCTCCAATTCGTTCCTGGCTGCCAGATCCGGCGGCACTCTGGGCACCTGCCATCCCTCCAGGAGCGCCCAGACGTACTGCCCGGTTCCACCGACCAAGATCGGCAGGTTTCCATGGAATTTTGCGTTTATGATTGCTTGTGTTCCCAACTCCAAATACGTCACAAGGCCGAAATCCTCATCGGGGTCGACGACGTCTATCGCGTGGTGGGGAATTTCCCGGCGGTCCTCGAAAGTGGGCTTGGCAGTGCCAATGTCCATGAGGCGGTACACGTGGCGGCTGTCAGCGCCCACGATCTCGCCACTCAATTGCGTCGCCAGATGCATCGCCAGGCTGCTTTTGCCCGCGGCCGTGGGCCCTACGACAACCAACAGTTTAGTCTTGTCCGACGCCTCCACCGACTAGCCTGCGCGCGAGACCAGTTCGACCATCTGGCAGAACAAGTCGGCGTCGAGGGCAGCGCCGCCTACAAGGGCGCCGTTGACGTCCGATTGCGCCATGTAGCCGGCGATGTTGCTTGGATTTGCGCTGCCGCCGTAGAGGAGAGGGACATCAGAGGCTGCTTGTTGCCCGAACATGTCGCCCAAGACGCCGCGGATGTGACTCATGACTGCCTGAGCGATCTCCGGTGTGGCCGCCCTGCCCGTACCTATCGCCCAGACCGGTTCGTACGCGACGATGAGCTTCTTCGGGCTGTCGACACCTGTCAAGCCGCCTCGCACCTGCGCCTCGACGACTCGGTTCGCTCGACCGGCTTCCCGGTCGTCAAGTTGCTCCCCCACGCACAGAATAGGCGTCAATCCGGCGTCGAACGCAGCGAGAACCTTCTCGTTGACAAAGGTGTCGCTCTCACCAAATAGTGCGCGACGCTCCGAGTGACCGATTATCACGTGCGAGCAGGTCTCAGCCAGCATGGGCGCTGAAACCTCGCCGGTGAACGCTCCACTGCCGGCCGGATGCACGTTCTGCGCCCCCACGGCGACGTGAGAGCCCCGAACGGCTTCGGAAACGACCGTCAACGAGACGAAAGGCGGGCACAGGACGACCGAGGGGGCCGAGGCATGGCCGACGCGAGTCGCGATGGCTTGCGCGAGACGTCCGGCCTCAGCTACTGTGGTGTTCATTTTCCAGTTTCCAGCTATGATTAATGAGGGCATATCGTTATATGCTCTTTCTTTAGAATATTATACTGTTGCGATATTAACTCAGTGTCGTGCACACCTGCGCCGCTGCAAGGCTTCGATGATTTCCTCCGAGAGGCCAAAATGACCTCTTCCATGGCTGGACTCGTCTAAGCGCCGAACTTGGCCAGTTTTCCGGCGTGGGCTAACGCCAGCAGCATCAGGTTTGTGGCTGAGAGCGAACCGAGGGCGCCAAGACGGCAGTGTCGCTCGTCGAATCCTTCACTCCCCTGCCCTCGTGTCAGGCGTGAGTTGATCATCAATGGGACGGGATGCCAGCTATGGGCCTCCATGATCGCGGGCGTTGAATGGTCGCCCGCGACGACCAGCGCATCGGCGTTCATTTCGAACACAGCCGGTATCCTGGCGTCGAGTTCTTCCAGTCGCGTCACTTTGGCGTCGAAGTCGCCGTCCTCGCCTGCACCGTCCGCGGGTTTGTAGTGCAAGAAAAAGTAATCGTGGTCCGAGTAGTTGGAACCCAGCGTCTTGAGCTCCGCGTCGAAATCGGCTCCCGTGGTCAGCACCTTCATGCCTGCCAAACGTGCGAGACCTCGATACATAGGGTACGCGGCGATCGCGGCGGGATTCAGCCTGTACGACTGCCCGAACTCCGGCCATTCAGGCTCGATCGAGAATCCCCTGAGCAGAACCATGTTGGCGTTCGCCCTCGATCCCAACAAGTCGCGCGCCGCATCGACGAAAGAGTTCGCAATCCGCGCGGTCCGTTCCGAGTCCAAGTATGAAGCGACAGCGGGTTTAGGAGGAACGCCGACAACCTGCGGGTCGGTGTCCGGTATGCTCGATCCGAGGCCGTCCCCTCGCATGACGAGCACAAAGCGGTAGTCCTGGACGGGATAAACCTCGAGTGAAACGCCGGGGATGTCGATCGTGTCCAGCAACTCCACCAGAGGGGCGCTGTCGGCGGTCTTAATTCGTCCAGCCCGACGGTCGGTCAATCTGCCCTGCTCGTCGACCGTGCAGAAGTTGCCCCGTGCCGCGACCGCATTCGGGCCAAGCTCCAAGCCGATGCCCAGCGCCTCCAGGACTCCCCTGCCCACCAGGTACTTCACCGGGTCGTAACCGAACAGCGCCATGTGGCCGGGTCCGCTGCCCGGAGTGATGCCCGGAAGCACCGGCGTGGTCAGGCCGCATGCGCTGCTGGCGGCCAGACTGTCGAGGTTCGGGGTGTGTGCGGTTTCGAGTTCCGACTTCCCAGAATCCGGATGGGGCAGCCCTCCAAGACCGTCGACGACCAGCATGACGATCTTCGATGGCGTCTCGATGCAAATCTGGTCAAGGTACGGGAAATCGATCAATCTCTGCTTACCTCAGATGGCGTTGGCGAATCTTGTTTCAGGCGCAATTCAGGCGTCCAGCAGCGCCAAGACGCCTGGGAGGTCCTTGCCTTCCAGAAACTCCAGCGAAGCGCCGCCTCCCGTGGACACGTGCGTCATCCTGTCCGCCACACCCAACTTGTAGGCGGCTTCGGCGGTCGAACCGCCGCCCAGGATCGTCGTCCCCCGGCAGTCCGCCAGAGCTCGACCGACCGTATTGGTGCCCGAGGCGAACGCCTTCCACTCGGACACTCCCATGGGTCCGTTCCAGACGACTGTTCCCGCGTCGCGTATTCGCTGTGCATAGTGCTTTGCAGTGTCCGGGCCGATGTCCATCACCAGCCAGCCGCCCGGCACATCGGACGCATCGACGACATCGTGTGCCGCCTCAGAGTCGAACCGATCGCCGACCACGATGTCCGAGGGCGTAATCATTTCGAAGCTCCCGCCGGCGGCCAGCGCTTGCACGTTGCGGGCATGGCCGAGTTCATCGTCATCGACGGGCGATGCGCCGACATCGTGGCCCTGCGCCGCAAGAAAAGCGGCTGCCATTCCCCCGCCTATCAGAAACTCGTCCACACGATCGGCGAGATGCTCGATGACGCCAATCTTGTCCGAGACCTTGGCTCCGCCCAAAACGACCAGAAATGGGTGAGCAGGCTCTTGGAGCGCTTGGCCCAACATCTCCAGCTCTCGGTCCATGAGGAGTCCCGCCACCGAAGGCAGGTGATGGGTCACGCCCTCGGTGGACGCATGAGCTCGGTGTGCCGTGCCGAATGCGTCGTCCACGTACACGTCGACCAACGACGCCAACCGGCGGGCGAAGGCGGGGTCGTTGCTCTCCTCCTCGGGATGGAATCGGAGGTTCTCCAACATGGCGACGTCCCCTGGTTTCATCGCGGACACATCTTTGACGGCTTCGAGTCCGGTGCTGTCAGGCAGCGTGCGAACCGTTTGACTTAACAGCTCGGCGAGCCGATCGGCCACTGGCGCGACTCTGAGATCATCGACAACCTGGCCCCGAGGCCGGCCAAGGTGGGTGCACAAAACAACCCGTGCGCCTTGCGATGTAAGCAGCTTAATCGTGTCCAGCGAGGCTCGGATCCGGCTATCGTCGGAGATATCGGTCGTGCCGGGATGATACGGCACATTGTAGTCGACGCGTACCAGGACGGCTTTGCCGGAGGCGTCGATGTCTCTGACGGTTTTCTTTCGGGCCAAGTCAGGCCTCCATCAATGAATCGATGTAACTGCCAACGAACTCGATGCCCGCCGATTCGAGGCCGGAGGCTTCCAACGAGGATCTGGCGGAGGCTATTCGTTGTACCAGCAGCTCTCGTGATCGCTCAATCGTACCGAGTTCATCGAGAATCGTGGCCAGCCCGTCCAGGTCTCCCGGCTCCAACACTCGTTTGAAGTAGACGTCGCCCAACCGTCGCCGGTCGCGGGCGGCGCCGGTCTCGAACGCCATAACGATTGGAAGCAGTTTCTTCTTGTTCATCAGGTCTTCGCTGACATAGTCGGACGCGGAAGCCGTCTTGGACAACTCGGCCAGATCGTTCTTGATTTGGAGCGCGACGCCCAGATCGAGACCTGATTGACGCACGTGTCGCACGGTTTCGTCGCCAGCTCCGGCCAGCACCGCGCCAAGCTCCAAGGCGCAGCCGTACAGCGCGCCCTCTTTGTCAGTTGCCATCTTAAAGTAGCTTTCGACCGCGACGTCGACGCGCTCCTGCGCCTGGAGATCCAGGAACCTGCCTTCGCATGCCCTCAGGCTCGCCTCGTCAAGCACTTGCACCGCGCGAAAAGCCAACTCTGCCTCGACGCCGCGATCCAGCAATCGGAACAACGAAAGCCTCGCGAGCGCGTGCATTCCGTCTCCGGCGTTGATGGCCTGAGCCGGGCCCCACACCCACCAGACAGCGTCGCGGTTGTCACGTTTTGGTTTCCCGCCTTGCACGTCGTCGTGGATCTGGCAGAACTTATCCACAAGCTCGACGGCCGCCGCTGCAGGCATGGCCGAATCGACATCGCCGCCCGCGGCCTGGCAAGCGACCAGACAAAGGACACCGTGCCGTCGGTCGCCGGGAGCGCTGGGCGCCGTCTGTTCAGCGGCATCCTCCCAGCCGAGGTGATACGCCATTATGTCGTAAAGCCGAGTGCTCCGTGCAGACAGGACTTCTCTGATCTCAGAGTCGACGGTGGAAGCCAGATCGTCAAATCGGGGCTGCATAGTCAATAAGGTCTTTCCTTCGTCTGATGCTTCAGGCCTCGTTGCGTGGTGGCTGCCAGGTTGGCGGTTCGGTGGGAATCGATACCCGTTCGACCCATGGCCACCCTGCCCGGTTTTCATTCTAGACAGTGATTGTCGCAACTACAATGGCTGGGTATGGCTGGCGCTTCACGCGGTCGAAAACTCGATGCCGGCGGCATCGGCCAATTCTTCGGCGGAGACAGCTCCGCTTCGAAGTATTCGTGGGGGATCGACCATCACGTCAACCACGGTTGAGGGCTCGGCTTCGAGCAGATCGCCGCCGTCCACGACACCGTCCAGCAAGCTTCCGAGTTCGAGGATCACAGCGGACGCCGAACGCATCGACGGCATGCCGCTCCGGTTGGCGCTGGTGCCGGTGAGGGGCGACCCCAGGAGTCGAGACAGTTCTCGTGGAACGGGATGATGCGGCACGCGAAGACCGACCGTCGACATGCCCGCCGTCAATACATCGGGCATCGAATTCGACTTCGGGACGACAATGGTTAACGGCCCCGGCCAGAACCGACCCGCCAGGCCCCTGGCCAGGTCCGGAATCGAGACAGCGCAACGCTCCATATCCTCGGCGTCGGCCAGCAGCACCGGCAAGGCGACATCGAAATCGCGTCCTTTGATCTCGTACACACGCGCGATAGCGCGCTCGTCGAACGCGGACGCGGCGAGACCGTAAACGGTGTCGGTTGGGATGGCCACCACGCCGCTCGATCTGAGGGCGGAAACGGCTTCCGAGACTGTCACGTACGTCACGGCTTCCGCGGGCAAAGAGGGTCTTTTTGCATCCGAAGCCATGGCTCGGTCCTGACATGGAGGGCGCGACATTTACGTTGGAACAACGGCAACTCCGCAGCAAAAAGGACCGAGCCGAAACCGCCGGTGAGGGCACCGAAAAGTTGCCCGAACTCGACGACTGGCTCCTGCCTAACTCTGCTTGACCCGAGTATATCACAGGTGCTAGCCTTGGAATCGTTCCAACATGCAAGAAAATCACGCCTCCCGGACCACACGCCGCACCGCTGAAAGCGACGACCTTGAGGTCGCCACGCAGGCTTCGGTCGCACACGGTCCAGGCGCTTCCGGCCAAACTGTCCAAACCGATTCCACCGACCGTCAGCAAACCGTCCTCGTCGTGGATTTCGGGTCCCAATACAGCAGGCTGATCGCTCGCCGAGTCCGGGAAAGCCAGGTGTATTGCGAGATCATTCCCCACGACGCTCCCTGGGAGACGGTGGCTCACCTCAATCCCGCCGGAGTAATCATGTCCGGCGGTCCCGCCAGCGTGTACGAACAAGACGCCCCCCTCGCTCCGGATTGGGTGTACGACTGCGGCCTCCCCGTCCTGGGCATCTGCTACGGGATGCAGGCAATGGTCCACCAACTCGGCGGCAAAGTGGCGTCCTCCGCGAAGCGAGAGTACGGCCAAGCTAATCTGCAGCAGAACTCTCACTCCGGCAAGCTGCTCGAAGGGCTGCCTTCGGACATGTCCGTTTGGATGAGCCACGGCGACCGGGTCACAGAACTCCCGGCTGGCTTCTCCGCTCTTGCCTTCACTGACAACTCGCCCGTGGCCGTGATCGGCGACGACCGCGGACGGTTGGGCATCCAGTTCCACCCCGAGGTGGTGCACACGCCTGAGGGCAAGAACGTTATCCGGAACTTCCTCTACAAAATATGCGGGTGCGACCAATCATGGACGCCGGGCAACTTCGTGGCGGAGACCGTCGAGTCGATCAGGGACCAGGTCGGAGACGGCCGCGTCATTTGCGGCCTGTCCGGCGGGGTCGATTCAGCCGTGGCCGCGGCGCTGATCCACAAGGCGATCGGAGACCAGCTAACCTGCATTTTCGTGAACAACGGCCTGCTCAGACATCAAGAGGCCGAGCAGGTGCGCGATACGTTCGAGCGGCATCTGAGCATCAAGCTCGACTACGTCGACGCCACCGAACATTTTTTGGGCGCACTGAAGGGCGTCGAGGACCCGGAACGAAAGCGCCGGATCATCGGAGCGGAGTTCATCGCCGTATTCGAGGAAGAGGCGTCCCGACTGGGACAGGTGGACTTCCTGGCGCAGGGCACGCTCTACCCCGATGTCATCGAGAGCAAGGACTCCGAGAGCAAAGAGTCGGCCAAGATCAAGACGCACCACAACGTCGGCGGGCTGCCGGAGCACATGCGCATGGAGCTGGTCGAGCCCCTGCGTTACTTGTTCAAGGACGAGGTTCGAGACGTCGGGATTGAGTTGGGGCTTCCCGAAGAGATGGTGTACCGCCAACCGTTCCCCGGGCCTGGTCTGGCCATAAGGATCATGGGCGACATCACTGTTGAGAAGTTGGACACCCTAAGACGTGCCGACAGGATCGTCATGGATGAGGTCCACGCCAACGGACTCTACCGAGAGCTGTGGCAGAGCTTCGCGGTGCTCACGGGATCGAGGTCGGTCGGCGTGACCGGCGATTTTCGCACCTACGGGCACGTCATCGCCATCCGCGCTGTTGCAAGCGACGACGCGATGACGGCCGACTGGGCCAGGATTCCCCACGAAGTGCTTGCTCGGATATCGAACCGGATCACCAACGAGGTTCCAGGCGTGAACAGGGTCGTGTACGACATCACGTCGAAGCCTCCGGGGACCATCGAGTGGGAGTAGACGATGGCGCTGGATGACGACGTCCTGATCGACCAGGACGTTCGGGCCGCGCTCGACGGCCAGCTTCTCGTCAAAAAAGGAGTCTCGTCATCGTCGATGTACGGCGGCGTCGGTTACCTGGTCGACGACCAGCCATTCGCGGTGTTGCTCGAAGGCGTCGTCGGCATGCGGCTGCCGGCCGAATTACAGCGGCAAGCGATGCCGCTAGCCGGCGTGTCGCCCCTCCGACCGCCCTTTGCAGACGAACCGATTCCGGGATGGCTCCAGTTCATGTTGATTCTGCCCGATGACCTGCCCGAGCTCATGCCGTGGATCGACGCGGCGTTGGAGGACGCGCGATGAAGGTCTTGGTGATCGGAAACGGGGCGAGGGAGCACGCGATCACGTGGAAACTAGCGCAGAGTCCCCAATCGCCCGAGCTGTTCGTCGCGCCGGGAAACGCCGGTGTCGCGCAGATCGCCGAGAACGTGCCGATATCCGCCGAGGACATTCCGGCCCTGTTGGCGTACGCACGAGACAGCTTCATTGATTTCACCGTCGTTGGTCCCGAGGCGCCGCTCGCAGGCGGCATCGTAGATCGATTCGAGGAAGCGGGACTCATGGCATTCGGGCCTCGACAGAACGCAGCGAGGATCGAGAGCAGCAAAGCGTTCGCCAAACAGATCATGAAGACGGCAGGCGTACCCACCGCCGAGGCCCGTGCGTTTGACACGCTGAGCGAGGCTTCCGGTTTCGTTGCCGAGAACGAGCCGCCGTTTGTGGTCAAAGCCGATGGCCTGGCCGCGGGGAAGGGCGTCGTTATGGCCGAAACTCGAGAGGACGCTCTGACCGCACTTCGCTCGATGATGGAGGAGAAGACTTTCGGCGCCTCGGGCGAGACCGTGTTGATCGAGGAGTGGCTGAAAGGGCCAGAGGTCAGCGTGTTCGCTTTTGTGGACGGCGAATACGTTTCGACGATGACCACGGCATGCGACTACAAGCGTGCGGGCGACGGAGACTCCGGCCTGAACACCGGAGGCATGGGCAGCTTCAGTCCCCCACCGTTCTGGAACGAGTCGCTGGAACAACAGGCTCGCGAAAAGATCATGGAACCGGTGGCAAAGGAGCTGGCACGATCCGGCAGTCTGTATCGGGGCGTTCTGTATGCGGGCCTCATGCTGACCGCTTCCGGGTTGAAGGTGATTGAGTTCAACTGCAGGCTGGGTGATCCCGAAACCCAAGTTGTGCTTCCGAGGCTCCAAAGCGATCTGCTGGAGATCATGCTCGCGACGGCCAACGGCGAACTCGCCCGGACCGCCGTCGAGTGGGGCCCAACGGCGCACGTCGGGGTGGTTCTTGCCTCGGGAGGTTACCCGGAGCAGTACCGCATTGGGTTCCCGATCTCAGGCATGGACGACATCGACGAATCGACGGTTCTGTTTCACGCTGGAACCAGCCACGGCGACGGCGGCGTGTTGACGTCCGGGGGCAGGGTGCTTACAGTCACGGCCAGCGGCGCGTCTATCGAAAAAGCACGAGCCAACGCTTACGCCAACGCCTCCAGAATCCGTTTCCAAGACCGATATTACAGGACCGACATCGCGAAAGGCATATGAGGTGGCAAGATGGCCTTGGTAGCCGTATTGATGGGAAGCCGTTCCGACGAGCCGGCGATGAAAGAAACCACTGAGGTGCTGGACCAGCTAGGGGTGGAGCACGAGGTCGAGGTTATGTCGGCCCATCGGACCCCCGAAAAAGTGAAGGACTACGCTGAGTCAGCCCGAGACCGAGGCATCGAAGTCATCATCGCTGGCGCTGGCGGTTCGGCCGGATTGCCCGGCGTCGTAGCCTCTTGGACGACCTTGCCCGTGATCGGAGTTCCCCTGCCGACCAGCGACCTCAAAGGCGTCGACGCCCTTTACGCGATAGCCCAGATGCCGCCGGGGATCCCCGTCGCATGTGTGGCCATCGGCTCCTGGGGCGCTCGAAACGCCGCGTTCCTGGCCGCGCAGGTTTTGGGCGCCAAGCATGATAAGATTCGCCTAGCGTACGACGAGTATCGCGAAACGTTGAAGACGCGCTGACACGGGTACGGCCTGAAGACCGAGGCCACCGGTTTGAAAGGCGCCTTGGTCCTCCAGGGCCAAACCACACAAAGCAGGATTGACGTCATGGCTTCGACCCGCTCCGATCCCTGAATCCCCTGGGTATGCAATGGCCAGCGAACGAGTTCAACGTCAGGTAGAGCGTCTTCTCGACGAAGCGGAGGAAGCTGTCACCCGCACCGACTGGGCGTTGGCTCGAGACCGCGCTCAAAACGTCTTGGCATTCGATCCGGACAACTCCGACGCTCTAACGTACATTGCCGCCGCCGATCGCGCTGCCGGTACGGTCAATCCGCCCACAGAAGCTACCGTCTCGGCGCCATCTCCATCGGCTCCGACGGCCCCCCTGCCCGCCTTCTTCAAAGACGGCCGCTACATGGTGAAAGAGTTCCTTGGAGAAGGCGCACGGAAGAGAGTCTACCTGGTCCGCGACACGTTGCTGGACCGTGACGTCGCCTTCGCGCTGATAAAGACCGAGGGATTGGACGACACGGGCCGCCAGCGGATCCTGCGAGAAGCTCAGACTATGAGCCGTCTGGGCGATCATCCCAACATAGTCCAGCTCTACGACCTGGGCGACGAACAAGGCAACCCGTACATGGTCATGCCGGTCATGGCCAGCGGAGACGTGGAAAGCCTGCTCAAGCAGGAAGACGACCGCCGCTTGGAGATCAGCCGGACCCTGGCCATCGCCTCGGACGTGTGCCGAGGCCTTGCCCATGCACACGCCAGCGGCGCCCTTCACCGGGACGTAAAGCCGAGCAACGTGTGGCTATCCTCCGACGGCACGGCCAGGATAGGCGACTTCGGTCTTGCAGTGATGACGGACCAATCACACCTTACCTCAGACGACGTGATGGTCGGCACGGTCTCCTACATGCCGCCAGAACAGGCCATGGGGAGCGCGGTAGACGAGCGCAGCGATCTTTATTCCTTCGGGGCGATGTTGTACGAGATGGTTACGGGCAAGCAACCCTTCCTGGGCGACGACCCCGTGGGTATAATCAGCCAACATATCAACACGCCGCCCGTATCCCCCGCCTGGCACAACGCACTATGCCCCAGACCGCTGGACGCGCTGATACTCCGACTCCTGGCGAAGGACCCCGCTCAGAGGCCAGGCTCCGCCTCTGATGTGCTGGCGGCCCTCACGGACGTGGACCTGAGGGCTGTTGAGGAACGAACCCAGGAGGAGGCGCGCTCCCTCGACAGCCTGGCCGGCGGCGTGTTCGTTGGCCGTCAACGCGAGATGGCCGTTTTGAAATCGGCGCTCGACGATTCTATCTCGGGCCGCGGAAGGCTCGTGATGTTGGCGGGCGAGCCCGGCATCGGCAAGACCACGGCCGCCGCGGAACTCACAACCTACGCCGGGTTGCGGGGAGCCGAAGTCCTGTGGGGTCGTTGCTACGAAGAACGCGGCATGCCCCCCTATTGGCCCTGGGTGCAAGCTATCAGAAGTTACGTGAGCGACAAAACGCCTGACGAACTTCGCGAAGACATGGGCGCGGGCGCCGCCGACATCGCCGATCTGGTCGCGGAAGTCAAGGAGAAGTTGCCGGACCTAATTCCTGCACCGGCGCTCGACAACCCGGATTCCGAGCGGTTCCGGCTCTTTGACTCCATCACTTCGTTCTTGGCGAACGCGGGGAAGCGACGGCCTCTGACAGTGGTGTTGGACGATCTCCACTGGGCTGACGGCCCGTCGCTGCAGCTTTTGCAGTTCGTCTCAAAGGAGTTCGAACGCGCTCGGTTGATGGTGTTGGGAACCTACCGCGACATCGAGCTGTCCAGGCGGCATCCTTTGGCCGAAACGTTGGGCGAGTTGACCAAGTCGCCTTCCGGCGGGTTCCAGCGAGTCTTGTTGCGCGGCATGACGTTACAAGATGTCGGCGAATTCATCGACAGGTCATCTGGCATGGCGCCTCCAACCGGTCTGCCAGAGGTTGTGCATGCTCAAACTGAGGGGAATGCACTGTTCGTGACCGAGGTGGTCCGGTTGTTGGTGCAAGAGCGCGAACTCTCCCAGGAACTCGACATTTCATGGTCGGAATCGGAACGAACCTGGGACGTGCGGATTCCCGAAGGCGTCCACGAAGTCATAGGCCGGCGGCTGAACCAGCTCTCAGAGCACTGCAATTCGGTCATCGCGGTGGCGGCGGTATTGGGCAGAGAATTCGAGGCGACGCACCTCCGGCTCTTGATCGAAGACACCACGGAAGACGAACTGCTCAACGCGCTTGAGGAAGCTCTCGCCGCCCGCGTTATCGAGGAGTTGCCGCAGGCCGTCGGGAGTTACAGATTCACTCACGCCCTGATACGCAAGACGCTCACCGACGAGATCTCGACCACTCGTCGGGTGCGATTGCACGCCCGTATCGGTGAGACGTTGGAGTCACTATACGGCGGCGAGGTGGAAGCCCATGCCGCGCAGCTCGCCTACCATTTTGGAGAGGCCGAGACGGTGATCGGTCCGGCCAAGCTGTTGCGGTACTCGCAGGCGGCCGGAATTCGGGCGCTCAACGGATACGCCTCTGAGGAAGCCGCCGCACAGTTCCAACGGGCTTTGGCTGCCAAAGAAGGCCAACCCATGGACTCCGAGAGTGCAGCGATCTTGCTTGGTTTGGGCCAGGCTGAGGCGATGATGCTCAAAATCGATGAGGCGGTAAGCCACCTAAGACAGGCGTTCGACTTCTACGTCGAAGCCGGGGATGCGACGCGGGCCGTCACAGCGGCGGGAGTGCCGATGACTGGGCGCGCTTTTGGAATCATGGCCACGCTCATCGAACAAGCCCTTCACTTGATCCCGGCTGATTCCATGGAGGCGGGGCGCTTACTGTCGGTCTACGGCAGGTACCTGGGCATGTCAGCGGGGGATTATGAAGGTGCCCAGCAAGCCTTCGAGCGAGCCCTGGCCATCGCTGAACGGGAAAACGACCTGCTCCTGAAGATCCGCACTTTGACCAACGCCAGCAACGTAGATTCTTTCCATCTACATCATCAAGAAAGTCTAGGAAAGAGCCTTTCAGCCATCGAACTGGCTGGAGTAGTGGATAGTCCTCGGGATGAATCGATGGCCCATATCATAGCGCTCAGCGGTCGGTTGCAGAATCGGGACCTGGCACGAGCGAAAAGGCACGGTGAAGCTTGCCGAGCGGCCGCGGAAAGATTGCGAGACCGCGAGCGACTGTCCACTGCATGCTCGGCATACCAGTCCGCGGTTCAAGCTGAAGGTGACTGGGAAGCTGCAAGAGCCCTCAGCAACCGTGCCCTCGCGTCTTGGCCATATGACCCTCGCACGCTCGGTGGAAGGGTTCTTTTGGAGTGCCAAACCGGCAACTTCGACGAGTCGCAGTCGTACTTGGATCGATTGTTGGAGACGAGCGACGCATCGCCGGCAGATTCCCTCCACGGAGATGGCAACGCAGCCAGGGTGATTCCGATGGTCTGTCACATTGCCGGCGTCACCGACCGTCTCGACATCGCCAGAGAAGCGGCGGACACGGTCCTGTCGTCGCCCTATGCTGTCCCTGTTTGGGTCGTCTCGGCCAGGACAGGCCTCGCCCTGACGGCTTTCCTGGAGGATGACGCAACGGCTGCCGCGCAGCAGTACTCTGCCCTGGAATCCCAGCGAGGGACTGTATTGACAAGCGTGGCAGCTTTGTGTGGCGAAATCGGGATCGACCGCGTGTTGGGGCTTCTCTCGCACACCATGGGCAATATGGACGGCGCCGCGGTCCACTTCGAGGAATCGCTGGAATTCTGCCGCGAAGCCGGCTTTAGCCCGGAGCTGGCTTGGACCTGCCATGACTACGCCGACATGCTCATTCGACGCGGCGCGTCCGGCGATCTCTCGAAAACCGGAGAGCTCCTCGACGAAGCCGACCGGATCGGTTCAGATCTCGGCATGACACCGCTTGTCGAGGAGCTAAGATCCCTCAGAGAGCAATTCGACAATGCGCCGCCTGAGTATCCCGACGGATTGACCAACCGCGAAGTCGAGGTGTTGCGCCTCATAGCCGCCGGGAAGAACAACCGCGAGATAGGCGAGGAATTGTTCATTACCCACAACACTGTGGCGCGGCACGTGAGCAACATCTTCGTCAAGACCGGGGCCACGAACCGCGCCGAGGCCGCCGTCTATGCAACGCGAAATGGGTTGGCGACATAATCGGCTGTAGCCTCTGAAAAACAGGGCATTGTCGATCGGGGCCAGTTGATTTGGCCGGAAACGCAAAACGGGCCAACCCATGAGAGTTGGCCCGTGCTCTCGGTTGGTTTTGTTGCAGCTATCGGGTTTCCGGCATGTCCGGCGAGGCGCCGGAGTACTCGTTGAGGTCGTCTCCCTTCTCGATCCGAGGCAACTCAGGCGAGGCGCCTTGTTTTTCTCGGACTTCCAACTCGCGGTCCAGCAGTGGCAGGTCGGGGGACGTGTTCGCGAATTCCCCCCGACGAACCCTACCGTGTCGGCGACCTTGTTCGCGATGGCCACAAGGCTGTGGGTCCCGTCGATGCTGAAGTACGCGAAGGACTCCAGCGGCAACCGCAGTTCGGCTCGCCCAACCTTATTCGCGCTGGGCGCAACGCTGTTGGCTCCGTCGATGCTGAAGTACGCGAACGACTCCAGCGGCAGCCGTACCTCGGCTCGCTCGACCTTGTTCGCGTTCGGCGTCACGCTGTTCGTCCCGTCGATGCTGAAGTATGCGAAGGATTCCAGCGGAAGCCAGGATTCGACTCGCTCGACCTTACTCGCGTTGGGCGTAACGCTGTTGGTTCCGTCGATGCTGAAGTATGCGAACGACTCCAGCGGCAGCCGCAATTCGGCTCGCTCGACCTTGTTCGCGACAGGCGCCACGCCGTTGGTCCCGTCGATGCTGAAGTATGCGAAGGACTCCAGCGGCATACGGACTTCTACAGAGTTCGTCGCGCCGCGTGCCTGTTCGTCGATCATCTCCGGCAAATCCGGAGATGCGCCTGCATACGTTCGGAAGCTGACCTTGGCATCGAGTTCGGGTAGATCAGGCGACGTGCCCGCGTAGACTGGCGCATTGACCTTGGCATCCATCTCGGGCAGGTCCGGCGAAGTGCCAATGTAAGGCCGAACGTTATCCTTGGCGCCCATCTCGGGGAGATCTGGGGACGTTCCCGCGTAGATCTCGGTGACTCGGTTCTTGCCGCCTGGCTCAGCGTGAGCGGTGCTGGCGCCGGCGCTGTTCAGGAGTCCCGCTCCGATAATGATGGCCGTTGCCATGCCGGTGACTGCTACCATGGCCATTCGCTTTTTCATGTCAATCCTCCTCGTTGTGGTTGTGCTGCCGATGACCGTGGAATTGTGGTTGTTCGTGGTCTCGTCCATTTCTCTGGCCTCCTGCCGTGTTTGTGTATTGCCGTCCTAGGTTTGCCTCTATCCGGTCCGTTCGGCGCCGATGATCCTCTCAACTGCCGCGTTCAGTTGAGCTCTCCCTTTGACTTCGTCCCAGGTCCGAAAGTCTCCGTCGAAGAAGAAGATTGGTTGCCTGTCAGGGCTGAGAGTGCCGATCGCTCGTCGTTGGATTTGCTGAGAGTTCTGTGTCATCGCTTCCTCCTTACTTCTTCTTCGTTGTTTTTCCAGTGCTGGGCTGTCGGTGTCCGGACCTCGTCCCGTCTGGCTTATTTGCAGTCTATGGCCCGAACCGGATAGCCCACATCGCCAGACCTTGTGAATTTCGGAAGACAGAAAAACGCTTCGATTCGGCCGGCCTATTGCAAGGTCTTGCAGTCGGGATGAAGGTCACCAACACCGGGATAACAAACCCTTGTTATCCGGCCGCCCCAAACTGCGGGTGCAGCGGTGTGACATCGATCAAACGCGGAGATTGGCGGAGGATGCGTCGCTGGAGGACGCGGCCACCCATGGGATTGAAATGGGAACCGCAGGAGTTGGATGGTGCGGATGGCACTCAACGGACACGGCGGACATCCGCAGATTCACGGCGGCGCGAACGCCTGAGGCGCCCCCTTCGGCGGAGTCGTTTACACCGGACACGGCGGCGATCAGATCCGCGGCGTCACGGTGTGAGGGGTCGACCGGCCGCTTATTCGCACCTTGCACGAATCCTCTGGCATCGCCCGACGCGAACGGCGCCTAGCTTCGGAAAGCGCCGGTCTGGCATTCGCAGGAGGTTGATTACGATTCGAGAAGAGATTCGCGGGGCGTCGACGTTACCGCGTAGCCATTCCGGCGAGGGTTAGTCGGAAAGACGCCGGAGTAACAGCGCGTTCGATCGCATGAACGCAGGAAATCGTTGTGGCCCGTCAAGTCTTATCTCTCTCAAAATCCGGTCCGATCATGGCTCTTGCGAGTGGTGTGGCCGCGCGGGATGTGCGAAAATGCTAGGCGCACAACACCGCGCCGGGCGGCATGATTCAACGGTTTGACCGTGAATTTCCGGAGGGCAGCCGGATCGCATGTTCGTCCGTGGTTTCGAAGCGACTGCCTGAGCTGGTTCGGTCAGTGACTGGATGCGAAGTCTCAACAAGGCACATTTCAGTTGAACACGGGAAGAACGTGACCCAATGATCGAGCGATATGCCCGTCCGCGCATGAAGCGCGTCTGGTCGGATGAAAACAAGTACGACAAGTGGCTCGCCGTCGAACTCGCTGTCTGCGAGGCGTGGACGGAGGAAGGCACGATCCCCGTCGCGGATATGGAGAAGTTGCGCGGGGCTCAGTACAACATCGAGCGGCTGAACGAGGTGCTCGCGGTCACGAAGCATGACATGACGGCGTTCATGAAATCGGTTACGGAACAGCTCGGACCCGAGGGCCGCTGGCTGCATCTCGGAATAACCACCTCCGACATTTGGGACACCGCCACCAGCCTTCAGATGTTGGACGCCGCCGACCTTCTCGACGAAGAGATCGGCGCCCTGATCGACGCGATCGAAACCCGCGCGCGAGAGCACAAACACACGATCATGATGGGGAGGACCCATGGCGTCCACGCCGAGCCCATCACGTTCGGCCTCAAACTGGCCGTGTGGTGGGACGAGATGCGTCGCAACCGGAAGCGGCTGGCCCACGCGCGCGCCGAGGTGGCTGTCGGCCAGGTCTCCGGACCGGTCGGGACCCACGCCACGGTCTCTCCTGCCATCGAGGAATCGGTATGCCGACATCTGGGCATCGCCGCGGCGCCGGTGTCCAATCAGATCATCCAACGCGACCGTCATGCGGTATTCATCACGACGCTCGCGGTCATCGCGGCATCGTTGGAGAAGTTCGCCACCGAATTCAGGGGCATGCAGCGAACCGAGATCAGGGAGGTCGAAGAGCCTTTCAACGAAGGCCAAACCGGCTCGTCTTCGATGCCGCACAAGAGGAACCCCGAGCTGACCGAGCGCGTATGCGGACTGGCCCGACTCATCCGCGGCCACGCCGTGACGTCGCTCGAAAACGTTGCGTTGTGGGGCGAACGCGACATCAGCCATTCCTCGGCGGAACGCCTGATACTGCCGGATAGCTGCATGGCGCTCGACTACATCGTGGACCTGTTCGCGGGCGTGATCCGGGGTATGCGAGTCTATCCGGAACGGATGAAACAAAACATGGAGCTGACCCGCGGCCTGCTGTTCTCTCAACGACTCATGCTGGCGATGGTTGAGAAAGGCATGAGCCGCGACGACGCGTACAAGATCGCCCAAAACAACTCGAGCCGTGTGTGGGAAGAGGAAGCGGATTTTCGAAACCTGATCCGCTCAGACAGCGACGTGGCGGAATTGCTCGACTCGAATGAACTGGACGGCATCTTTGATTACGGGTATTACGTCCGATACGTCGACCACACGTTTGAGCGAGTCGGACTTGGCTGAGGTGCACCGCAGACTTGCACCGAACCGAAGGGAAATGTCCATGAGGAGGGGATCTGATGACAGCAATTAGCGAAACGAACCTGCCCAACACATTTCACCGCGGCAAGGTCAGGGACACCTACAATCTGACCGAGGGCACGCTGCTGATGGTTGCGACCGATCGCACCTCGGCCTTCGACGTTGTTCTGCCAACGGCGATACCCGAAAAAGGCGCCGTGCTCTGCCAGATATCCGCGTTCTGGTTCGAGAAGACCGCCGACATCATCCCGAATCACTTCCTGGACTTAGCGTTGGATCGCCCGGAGTTGAACGTGCCGCCGGAGATCGCGCGCCGGTCCATGGTCGTCAAGAAAGCGGAGCGCATCAACGTCGAGTGCGTGGCCCGAGGGTTCATCACGGGGTCAGCTTGGGCCGAGTATCGACGGTCGGGCACAGTTCAGGGAAACCCGATGCCGGAAGGGATGCGCGAAGGCGACCCGTTCCCGGAAGTGCTCTTCACGCCAACCACGAAAGCGGAGGTGGGGCACGACGAAAACATGAGCTTCGCCGAGGTCGTGGACATGGTCGGCGCAGAACTGGCGAACCAGCTCAGGGACACGACCATCGCGCTGTACTCCAGCGCGCGTGACTTCGCCCGGTCAAAAGGCATCATCATTGCCGACACCAAGGTCGAGTTCGGATTGATCGACGGTGAACTCACCCTGATCGACGAACTGATGACTCCTGATTCGAGCCGTTTTTGGGATGAAATCGGATACGAGCCGGGGAAATCTCAGCCCAATTTCGACAAACAGTTCGTGCGAGACTGGCTGGACGCTTCCGGATGGGACCACGAACCACCCGCTCCCGAGTTGCCCGACGAGATCGTGGAGAAGACGCGCCAGCGCTATGTCGAAGCCTTCACCAGGTTGACAGGCATGACGTTGAGCTAGCAATATTAATGTAACCATTCAACAACTGTGAGGCGATATGGCATCAGGGGCCAGACGTTCAAGATCGAGGCCGTCACGCACTCAGACGCGAGCGGCTCGAAGGGTCAGACGAACCAGGCGTAGGCGATTTTTGAGATGGGGTGGAACGACGGCCGTCGGCACGATCGCGTTCGTGTTCATCCTCAGCCTGTTCATTCCGAATCTGCCGTTGGATTTCCTAGCGGGGCGGGACGCCCCGGACGGGCCAGGCATACGCATGGAGGACCAGGGGCAGTTGCACGTAGACCCAGGAGAGGACCACCCCAGCTACAACTCCGTTCCCGCGACTTCGGGACCGCACTTCGCGCAACCGTTGGCGCCGGCCAGATGGGGTGTGCATCCTCAACCTCTGGCCGACGAGGTGCTGATCCACAACCTGGAGCACGGCTACGTAAACATGCACTATAGTTGCGCCGAGCCTTGCCCTGATCTCGTAAGTCAGCTAACGGTCATCGTAGACGATGCCGTGGAACGAGGCGGCAAAGTGCTGCTGAGCCCCTACCCTGACATGGAAACGAAAATAGCTCTGACCGCCTGGACGTTCATCGACACAATGGAAGCCTTCGACGAAGAGCGTGTCAGGGATTTCATGGTCACGCATGAGAGCTCTCCGAACGCGCCGGAATTCAACGTGGGTCGGTAGTCCCGATGTTCCACGCCAAGGTCTTCATACAGCTAAAACCTTCGGTCAACGACCCGCAAGGCTTCACTATCCGCGGAGGGTTGCAACAGCTCGGATTCGATTCGGTGGCGAGCGTGCGCGCCGGGAAGTACATGGAGATCGCCCTCGAAGCTTCGGATGAGGAGCAGGCCCGTGCCCAGGTCGGCGAAATGTGCGAGAAGCTGCTGGCCAATCCGATCATCGAAGACTACACGTTCGAGCTGGAAGCCGGATAATCGACTCAACTACATCTGACCCGACACCCTGAAAAACCGTCCGATCCGCAGTGTCGCCGTCGGTGCACGCCCCATCTTCGAATCGTGGAGTGAGCGTGGGCGGAGCGCCCTGATTGTGCACAGATCTCTTTTTCCGAGCAATTACGCTCCTTGTCGGCATGCCCGAATTCCCGCCAGGCTTAAGGTCGCTGAGCGTGCCTGGCGCTTGTAGGTTTCACGTTTAAGTTTGGTAGTGCACTCACAGTCAATTGACCGACGCCGTGTTTTCACATCCTTAGCACGCGCACGACCGTACTGCGCATTGACGCGCATCCGCGGCCACGTATAATGGCACGGGCAAATTCGAGAAATCGAGGCAACGCGAATTTTGACTGAACACACTGTCGATCGCTCGAAAGCAGTTACGCGACGGCCTGCTACGAGCGTGCCGCCGCGCGCGTTCCGCAATCCGTCGAAATTCCGCGGGCGCGTCTTCGTCATCGGCGCCATCGTCGGCGTGGCGCTGGTCAGCGCGGTGCGCTCCGAATCCGAAAGCGACCAACCGCCTCCCGAAAGCAGTCAAGCGACAAGTCGGGACATCCGCATGGAAGATCAGGGTCAAGAACACGTTGCACCAGGCCAGCCACACGTCGACTACAACTCCGTCCCTGCAACGTCAGGGCCACACTTCGGGCAGCCGCTCGCGCCGGCCAGGTGGGGTGTGCACACGCAGCATCTGCCAGACGAAGTGCTGGTTCACAATCTGGAGCATGGCTATGTGAACGTGCACTATAGGTGCCCTGAGCTTTGCCCTCAGTTGGTGGGCCAGCTCTCGGCAATCATCGAGGATACCGGGGCCCAAGGCGCCAAAGTGCTGCTCAGCCCCTACCTCGACATGGATGCGCAAGTTGCGCTCACGGCTTGGACCTTCATCGAAACGATGGACGCGTTCGACGAAGAGCGCGTCAGAGCATTCATTCGAGCCCACGAGAGTTCGCGAGACGCCCCAGAGTACAACGTGGGCCGGTAGTGGCGATCACCAGGCCATTTTCATTGCCCGGCTCAATCTTACGTTCGCGCATCACCCGCGGCAGTTCGCTTCGTTCGCTGTCCGCCATGCCGGAAGAGGCGCCGCCTACTCGCTGATTGTGCCTTTGGTGCTGGGGACCTGTCGGCCTCGCCTCGGGTCTGGTTCCACGGCGTCTCGGATGGACCTGGCCAGGCTCTTGAATATCGCTTCGGCCTTGTGGTGGTTGTTGACCCCGGAGATGAGCCGGACGTGCAGGTTTAAGCCACCCTCGCGAGCCATGGACTCCAGGAAGTGACGCACCAAGTCGCCAGGAAGCCCGCCCAGGTCGCTGCTGCCGATGTCGGCGTCGATGACGGCGTATCCGCGACCGCTGAAGTCGACTGCGGTGAACGCGAGCGTCTCGTCGAGCGGCACGAACGCGTGGCCCATGCGGGCGATGCCCCGACCGTCGCCTACAGCCTCTTTGAGCGCTCTGCCCAAGGCGATGCCGGTGTCCTCGACCAGATGATGCCACCCGACCTCCGTGTCACCGGCAGCTTGAATCTTCAGGTCCAGCAAGCCGTGGCGCGAGAGTTGGGCCAGCAGGTGCTCGAACATTCCGTTGCCCGTGCTGAGGTTGTACTGGCCGGTTCCGTCCAGGTCGAGTTCGACGGTGATCTGGGTCTCGGCAGTGTTGCGTTCGATCTTCGCGGATCGGTTGGTCATCTGACGACCTCCCGCAACGCTTCAACGAAAGCGTCTGTCTCCGCGGGCGTGCCAACGGCCACCCTGAAGCAGTCTTGCAGCCGGTCCGAGCCAAAGTTTCGGACGAAGACTCCCCTGCCCGCCAGCTCATCGTAAACTCGCTGGGCTCCCGCGGCATCCGGCATCTGGCAGAGGATGAAGTTGCCCTCGGATGGCCAGGGCGTGATCCCGGGCATTTCCTCGAGAATTCCCTGGAGGCGCGTTCGCTCGGCCACGATCTTGCCGACGTTCTCCAAGAGCGCCGGAGCGTCGTCCAGCGAAGCCAAAAGGGCTGCTTCACCGGCAACGTTGACGTTATACGGCGATTTGATGTCCATCAAGTGACTGACGATGTCCGGGCTCATGATGCCGTAGCCAACACGGAGCCCCGCGAGTCCCGCCCACTTGCTCATCGTGCGCAGCACGACCAGGTTGGAGTACTCGGGCACGAGTTCGGCTACCGTGTGGCCGCAGAACTCGAAGTAGGCCTCGTCGACCACAACGATGAGGCCGGTGTCGAGAAGCTCCTTCACCTGACTATCCGGCAAGAGATTGCCAGTCGGGTTGTTCGGCGAGCTCACGAATACGATCTTAGCCCGGTCGTCGATCGACGCGCGGACCGTTTCCATGTCGATCTCGAACAGCTCGTTGCGCTGGAGCATCGTGAGGTCGCCGCCACAAACGCGGGCGCAGAACGCGTACATGGCGAACGTCGGGTCGAAGTCCAGGATGCGGTCACCCGGCTCGATGAACAGCCTGAACAGCAGGTCGATCAGTTCGTCGCTGCCTGCGCCGGCGATGAGATGCTCGGCGCCGAGTCCCGTGTACTCGCTGAGCGACTGTCGCATCTTCCTCTGCTGCGGGTCTGGGTAGATGTGAAGCGGCGCGCCGGCGACTGCCTCAACGGCCTTGGGGGACGGGCCGTAAGGATTCTCGTTGCCGTTCAGCTTGACGATCTTGCTTTCGGGAATGCCCGCCCGTCGAGCAAGCACTTCCGGCGGATCAATCGATTTGTAGGTTTGAACATCCGCCAGATGGGGTCGGACTAATCGTCGCGTGTCAGTTTTTGCCACGGCACTCCTCCGGGTGGGACGCCTCGAACGATCGCAGCCGTGGGAGCCACGCACGCGCGCGGGCCGGAACCGTGCTCAGGGATTCACCTGCGATGCTCGGGGAGTCCATGCGAGCATGAACGCACCGCAAACAGTATCACGGTTAGCTCTCAGGCGAGTCAAGCAGCTCCAGGCGTATCTCTGCGGCCTCCGCGTGGCCCGTGAGGCCCTCCGCCCTGGCGATGGCAGCCGCGCTGCGGGCGAGATCGACCGTGGCTTCTTCGTTGAAGGCCACGACCGGCGTGACTTTGACGAAGGAGTGGACGCCCAGGCCGGAGTTGAACCGGGCGGTGCCAGCAGTCGGCATAATGTGACTGGGTCCGGCAACGTAGTCGCCCAGCACCTCGTGGGAGAACTCGCCTATGAAGACCGCGCCGGCGTTCTTGACTTGCCCGAGCCACGACCAGGGGTCGGCCATCATGAGGCACATGTGCTCCGGAGCGAACCAGTTGGCCAGACTGAAAGCCTGCTCCAGGTCTTCGACCACGACGATGCATCCCTGGTCCTCGACCGCCTGCCGAGCCGTCGACGCCCGGTCCAGTCTCGGCAGCCGGGCCGCCAACTCGGCCGCGACGGCCTGGGCGAGCCGGTCTGAGGTGGTGACCATGACCGGTTTCGCCAGGGCGTCGTGCTCAGCCTGGGCCAGCAGGTCGGCAGCGCACAAGGTTGCGTTGGCGGTGTCGTCGGCGATCACCAAGGTCTCGGTTGGTCCGTACAGCCCATCGATGCCCACCTCGCCGTACAGCATCTTCTTGGCAAGCGTGACGAAGAGGTTGCCGGGTCCGCAGATCATGTCGACCGCCGGGACAGCGTCTGTGCCGTAAGCCATCGCGGCTATCGCTTGGGCCCCGCCTATGCCGAAGACGCGATCGACGCCGGCTATCCGGGCAGCCGCCAAAGTCACTGCATTCGGCTTGCCGTCATGCTCCGACGGAGTGCAGAGGATGATGTCGCCGACGCCCGCCACCCTGGCCGGGACGGCGGACATGATGACTGTGGACGGCAGCGGCGCCGTGCCGCCCGGCACGTAGATGCCAACGCTCTCGCATGCAACTACAAGGGCGCCGTATCCCTCGTCGAAATCCATCCACGCCCGAGTTTTGGCGGCGTTGTGGAAACGCTCGACTCGCTCCGCTGAAACTTCCAGCGCCTCGATCACTCGAGGGTCTGTCGATTCGTAGGCCGCATCGAGCTCGTCCGGTGGAACTTCGATGGCTGAGAGCCGCACGCCTTCGATTTCGAGCGTCAACCGGAGGATTGCGGCGTCGCCTTCCGATCGGACCATGTCGAGAATGCGCGCGACGGCTTCCGGCGGAGTAAGCGGTTCACCAAACACTCGCTCGGTGGTTGCCTGAACGTGTGGGGGCACGGTGACGAGGTCGAGGCCCCTCCCCTCAGAGAGCAGTTTTTTCGCCTCGACCAGGCTGTTCACTATCCTCAAGACAAGTACTCGTCTATCGAGGAGACCATGCCGTCCATGGCAACGGACTTGAAGCACGAGATGGCTTCGTCAGGCACGATATCGCGCAGCCGTTCAACAGATGCAGGGATGTCTTGAAGAAAGTCGTCCACCAACCCATCGGCCGATTGCGGATCGCCTTCTCCGACCATGCGTCGGGTCATGTTCCTCAGCCGCTCAAAAGTAAAGCCTCGGTCGACGAGCCGGAACACCCACTCTTCCCATTTAGCCAGCGACTCCAATTCAAGAAACGGCAGGTTGACGGCGGCCGGACTGAACTCCATCCCTCTCAGCACCTGTTGAGTGCTCTCCCAAACATCCTTGTCCAGGTGAATCTGAAGCGCCCGGTCCAGCATGTTGGCGGCGATCGGGTCTTCGACCACGCTCCTGTCGCCAAAATACGGTCTGTAGATTTCGATCACGTATGCCTCGTCCATAATCAAGTGGGTCAGGTAACCCGCGAGGAACGCCTTGGTGGGCCCATCTTGACCGCCGGATTCCAGCAGGTCCGGATGGGCGTGGAACAGGCCTGTCACGCCCGTGCCGACAGCCTCGAAGTCCAACTCGGTGAAATGCGATTCCGACCTTCGTTGGCGCGTGACGGCTCGGATGTCCGGACATGTTGAGCCCATGACGTAGTAACCAACGTGGGCGTCAAGATCCGAGCGCTCAAGCCGCTTGGCGGCCTGGAGAGCAAGGTCAATATGTGACGGGAGGTTCGGCAATCGATCCGCCTTCAAGTCCGGGAGAAGTCAGGTCAACCTCTCGTGGGCCTGGCACGTTGAATGGAACACGTAGTCGGGTTTGGAGACTGTTACGCTGGTTCCGCCGATGCCGCGAAGCTGTTCGACCGCGGACAGCAACCTTTCCTGCTCGACGATAACCGTCACCGCGTACCAGCCACTGGAATCCTGCGCGTGGACCGCCGAAATAGAAGGTCCGCGTAGCCCTGAGATTTCGGCGTGGGCCAAGATGTACTGTCCGACTTCGTCGGCGCTCTCGCCATGCATATTGGCGGTAATGCTATAGTAACTTTTGGCAGCCAGATGTGCTTCTATCATTTCGGCTAACGCTCTGGCTGAAGCGAGTTGGCGCCCGTCAGGACCGTCGGCGCCGTCCACGAATCGTCGACTCACCAGACACGCCTGCGACTGGATGATTGACCCGCCGTGGATCTGCTTGAGATGGTTCTCGCGGAGGGTCGTCCCGCTTTCGGTAATGTCGGCGACCACGTCGGCGAAGCCCATCGCGGGCGCCGCCTCGAGCGTTCCGCTTGACTGAACCAACGAGAAGTAGTTGACGCCATGGTCGAGCAGGTGTCGCTCGGTTAGCCTGGGATATTTGGTGGCGACGCGCAAGTCTTCGCCCTGGTCCCGAAACTCGACGGAGAGATCAGCGAGGTCCGCCACCGATGTGACGTCAACCCAGGAGTCGGGCGCCGCCATGACGAGTTGGCTCCTGCCGAAGCCCAATTCGAGCACGACACGGGTGTCCCCGTCACCGCGCCTGCTCTCCAGAAACCGGTCCTTGCCGACGATCCCAATATCGGCGCTGCCCTCTTCGATCTTTGCCGTGATATCCGAGCCGCGCTGAAAGCTCACGACCACTCCCGGCAGCGCACGAATCTCTGCCGTGTACCGGCGAAGATTTGTTCGATGCACAGCAAGGCCACACGCGCTCAACAGGTCCAGAGCAGACTGGTACAAAGCGCCGCTGCTGGGGAGCGCCAATCGCAACGGGTCAGACATCGTTCGAGCTCCCGTCCGCTTGAACGCCGCGAGCCGCCGCGAGGCTCTCGTTGGCCGCCAGGATCTGTTCGATGGTGAAGGCAAACCCGAGGGCGGGCACATTCCCGCCGCCGAGCGCTTGCACCAAGTCGTCGTAGCGCCCACCGCCTCCGACGGCTACCCTGTCTTCGCCACGAGTGACGTGAGCTTCAAACACCATGCCCGTGTAGTACGCGATGCCTCTGGCGAATGACAGGTCCAACGTCGTTTGGCTCATCGGAAATCCCATGTCGCTCAGGTGGGTGATCGTCGCTCTCATCTCTTCGAGGACGTCCGGTTGAACCTGCGACTTGGACAGCACCTCGGCGGCGACATCCAACACGTCGGCAGGGTCCCCGTTCAATCGTCCGAGTTCGCTGGCAAGGGAGACTGCCGCGTTGAACGACTCAGGATCGGTGGCGTCCCTGGCTTTGCGCACCAATCTGGCGACGATCTGTTCCGGCGTTCGTCTGCCCAACGGCGCAGCCAAGGAGTCTCCGAACAACGTCAAGAGCATCTCCTGCACCTGCTCGTCGCTGTCGACGCCCGGAAACGTCAGTTCGCCGCCATCGTTAATCAGTCCGCTCGTCTGCGCCCGAGCGAGCAGATCGGATATCTCGCCATCGCCATGCGCAATTCGCCCCAAGTTGGCGATGACAAACAGTTTCACCGGCTCCGAGAGCCTGAAGGACTCCAGAACTCGGTGCATCAGGCCAAGATGGCCGATCGTGAAAACGGAGTCGCCTAGGCCCGCGGAGCGAAGGCATTCAGACGCGAGGTTGAGTATCTCTGCGTCAGCCGCGGGGCTTGAATCGCCCACGAGCTCGGCGCCGGCCTGGGTGAACTGGCGGTATGCTCCGCCTTCGCCGTAGTCGTGACGAAAGACCGGCCCCCCGTAACTGAATCGCATTGGCCCGGCGTCCGGCTCGCAGTTCTCGACGTAGTGACGGATCACCGATGACGTGAACTCCGGCCGCAGAGCGATCTTGACCCCGTCCGCGTCGGTAAACGAGTACAGGCTGGAACTGATCTCGCCGCCGGATTTTCTGACGAATAATTCGACCTGCTCCAAAACCGGGGTCTCGATCGGGATGTAGCCAGCCGCCGACGTGGCAGCGCCGATTCGGGCGCGCATGGAGTTGGCGCGGTTCAAATCGGCCCCGCGCCAGTCTCGCATTCCGGTCAATCGCCCTACCGTATCCATGTCAACACTCTCAAGCGTCTCAATGGAATGAATTCTACATGACCGCATACATGGCTTCAACGAAGATCGGCAGCGAGATTGACTGTCAATGAGCATCGCACGCGTTGTTGAACGAAACCAGTCGCTGCTTGACTACGTATAGGCGTTATAACATAATCAGGAGGCTCCAAAATGATGGAGGTACAGTCCGAGTTGTATCGCAGAGAGCTTCTCAAGGGCAGCACGGAGACACTTCTACTGTCGCTCCTGGCCACCGCGCCGATGTACGGCTACCAACTCGTAAAGGAGATGGATAGCCGCAGCAGCGGTTACTTCAGGTTCAAAGAAGGCACACTCTACCCCGCGCTGCATCGGCTGGAACGTGACGGTATGGTCGAGGGTCAATGGCAGCCTTCTCCCAACGGGCAAGCCCGCCGCTACTACCACATCACCGCCGACGGGCGCCGCAGGTTGGACTCCATGCTCGTTGAGTGGGCCAGGTTCACGGAAGCCGTGAACCTCGTGGCCCGTCCCGACACCGCATAACCAGGGAGGGCGCGGACTCACGTATGGCGACGGATTTCCGGGGCTATCTAACCTTGCTGGAGCGTCGGCTGCATCTCGATCCGAGCGAGCGCGACGAGATCGTCAACGAGCTCCACGTTCACGTCCAAGACCGTGTTCTGGAGCGGATCGAAAACGGCCAATCCCCGGAGGCCGCACTCCGCGAGACGCTGGACAGTCTGGGCACGGCCCGCGAGTTGGCCGACGGGTTCTATGAAGTCCATTCCAGGGGTCCCTGGCGCCACACCGCGCTGGCGGTGGTTCCCCACCTGCTGCTGGCGTTGACTTACGCGTTCCATCTTTGGACCAACCCCATGTGGGTCGCGGCCATGATGCTGATCGCGATATCCGCCTCCGTTGTCGGATGGCGAAAAGGCCGTCCTCGCTGGGCCTACCCATGGCTAGGGTATTCGCTGATCGCCCCGATCGTGTCTTGGGGATTGGCGATGAGCGCGGTAGGCTATGGAGCATGGGGCGTCTTGACCAGCGGGACGTTGCCGCTCGGCATGCCGATATACGTTGCGTCGTTTGTGTATTTCGCGATATCGCTGTGGGTTGTCATCAAATTTGTATCGAGGGTGGCCCGACCAGACTGGGTGATGGCGTCTTTGGCAATCCTTCCGGTTCCATTCCTCGCGTACTGGTTCTTCTTCTTCTTCAACTGGGGTTTTGCGGTCGAAGAGAACGCAAGGCAGCTCCGAGAAGTCGATAGCAGCGCGGCCATTATCTTCCTCATCATCGCGGCTGCCACCGCTATCTTCTATCGGATCGGCCGGAGGTTGGTCAGAGTTGCGCTGTTAGCAATCACGACGCCGTCGCTCATCGTGCTGGCATGGATGAGCTACCAGGGCGGCAGAGGCTATGTCGCCGTTTTCCTGTTTGCGGTCATGTCCATGGCCGTACTCCTGAGCCCCGCTTTGTTCGACCTCAAAGACCCCAAGGATGACGACGAGGAACAGTTTCCAGACGTCGCGACGACCGGCCTCGCGGACTTCATAGAGTAGCTCTCGAAGCGGCTCGGCAGGATCCCGATCATCGACGCAGGCGCTCCAACTCCCGTGGCATCACTTGTCGTGGACAGCGCGGCTTCGCTTCCCGCGGATGTCTCGTTGCGACACCCAACTCTTCGAATTGTGCCGATGAGGTTGACCATCGGCGGGGTCACGTACGACGACGGCAAAGACATCACCACGCAGAAATTCTACGAACTGTTGCAGCGACACCCAGGCACGGCGACGACATCCGCCCCGTCTCCCGCCGCATTTCTGGAGGCGTTCGAGGACTTGGGACGCCAATCTCGGTCGATTCTATGCATCGTCGTGGCGGAACGGTTCAGTTCGGCGATCGACTCGGCCAGGTCCGCGGGCGTCAAGTTCTCCGAAGAAAATCCCGATCATGAAGTCTGCGTAATGGACTCTCTCTCAGCCGCCGGCGGCCAGGGATTGATCGCCCTTGAGGCGTTGAAGCTGATCGAAGCCGGAAAGCCGCTGACCACGGTCGTCGAGGCATTGGAGCGAGTCGCTGACAGGGTGAGGTTGCTCGCATTTGTCGATACTCTGTACTACCTCTGGAAGGGCGGACGCGTTCCGATGATAGCTCATGCCGGCGCGAGGCTGCTCCATATCAAGCCGACATTCGAGCTCCACCAGGCACAGATCGCCACCGTGGCCAAGCCTCGCTCGACACGCAAGGCGCTGGACAGACTGGTTCGGTTGATGAAAGAGCGAGTAGAAGGCCGCGCCGTCCGTGCGTGCATCATGCACGCGGCGGCCGAGGAAAGCGCGCACTTGTTGCACGAGCGGATCAAGCGAGAGTTCGACTGCCGGGACTCGTACGTGACCGAGTTTACGCCGGTGATGGGCGCTCACCTCGGGCCCGGCATGGTCGGCGTGGGTTTCTTGCCGGAGTAACCAGGCGCGCTCGATAGAGCGGCGCAGAGTTTTCGGCGCGC
>DCWO01000160.1:0-7177 GCA_002328865.1 Dehalococcoidia bacterium UBA2160
GCCCGTCGTCAACACCGGAACGCTGTACCAATAACCGCTCATGGCAAAGAAGAAAGCGTTCTTGCTGCGACTGGACCCGGCTGTCTTCGATTCACTGCAAAGGTGGGCGGCGGACGATCTTCGCAGCGCCAACTCACAGATGGAGTATTTGCTGCGCAGGGCGTTACAGACCGCGGGCAGGTTGAACGACAACCCAGGCGCCTCCGGTGGCGAAGACGAAGCACAGCGGCCGCAGGAGGCCCAGGGGTCCTGAGTGTGAGTCACGCGATCAACCGTGCGTCGAAGCCGGGCAATCGACGCCGTCAACGACCGATCGTCCCGGTCAGTTTGCAGTCGTGGCCACTACATCACGCGTGGGTGCATCGGTCTGCAGTTCGGACAATTCCGCCAGTGGAATGTGGCAGTATATCTCGTGCCCTTCATCGGTTCCCGTCTGCCGCGGGGGCGGTGTCGTGTCGCAAATGTCCCCGATCTTCCTCGGGCATCTTCCAGCGAAGAAGCAGCCTGTAAATGCAGCCCGAAGGGTCGGCACGGACCCTTCCAAACGAATGTGGGCAGGCTCGGCATCCGGGTCCGGAACCGGCGCCGCGGACAACAGCGCCTCGGTGTACGGATGTGAAGGCACACTGAGAACAGCCTCCGATGGGCCGTACTCGGCAACATGGCCCGCGTACAAGACCAGAATGTCGTCTGAGACGTAGCGCACCACGCCCAGGTCGTGTGTAATGAAGACGTAGGAGTTGCCTGACTCCAGTTGGTGTTGCTCCAACAGGTTCAACACTTGAGCTTGAACGGACACGTCCAAAGACGAAACCGCTTCATCGGCAACGATGAGGTCGGGACTGGCGGCGAAGGCGCCGGCCAGTGCCACTCGCTGCTGCTGGCCTCCGCTTAGCTCCGACGGTGGTCTGTCGAGGTAGGACGGTTCGAGGCCCACGGCTTCCAGGAGTTCCTCTGCGCGTGTCCGGCTTTCGCCGCGACTCAGGCCAGCGAACTTTCTCAGCGCCCTTATGATGGAGTGTCGTATGGGCAGTTTGGGATTGAGGGAAGCGGTGGGGTTCTGGAACACCATGCGCATGGCGGCGCGCTGCTCTTCGGTCCTGTGCTGGACTCGAGCTTCCAAGTCCTGGCCGCGCAGCTCCAGCGTCCCGCCGTTTTTTGGGATCAACCCGACGATAGCTCTAGCCGCCGTGCTTTTGCCTGACCCGCTCTCTCCCACGACACCCAACGTGCGGCCTGCGCCGACCGTCATGTCCACATCCATAAGGGCGCGGACAGGTCGCCGCACCGACGGACCGAAAAACATGTACTTCTTGCGGTTTCTGCCGTAGAACTTGCGCAAGCCTTCGGCTTTCAGCACCGGCACTGGCTCCTCGGGAGCAAGCTCTTTCTGCCGTTCCTGGGCCTCCCCCCAGATGGAGGCGTCCACATCCTCGCTGAGCAGGCACCTAGTCAAGTGGCCATCGACTTCCTTCATCCTCGGAGCTTGCGTCGTGCAGGCCTCCTGCGCCAGGGGGCAACGAGGGGCGAACAGGCAGGCCTGTTCTCGTTCAAGCCCTGCGTCGAGCACCGAGCCTGGAATGCTGCTGAGTTCACGCTCTATGCCGTCGTCTCCGGGAGGCCGAGGGCAACAAGACACAAGGCCGGCTGTATACGGATGGCTCGGGTTCTTGAACAGCTCTCTCACCGGGGCCTGTTCGACGGCTTCGCCGGCGTACATGACTGCCACGCGATCGGCGACCCTGGCGATAACGCCCAGGTTATGGCTTACAAACAGAATCCCCGCGTTCACCCTGTCTTTGAGCTCTACGACCAGGTCCAGGATCGTGGCTTCCGTGGTGACGTCCAAGCCCGTCGTGGGCTCGTCCATAATCAGGAGGTGTGGGTCGCAAGCCAACGCAATAGCAATGACGACTCGTTGCTGCATTCCGCCGCTGAGTTGGTGTGGGTAACGCCGGCCAATCGTCTCCGGGTCTGCTAGTCGAACGCTCTCAAAGAGCTCGACAGTCCGTTCTCTGACCTGGTTCTTGTCGAGGTCGAGATGTTCTCGCAGCGCCTCTTCGACCTGCGGTCCGATTCGCATTGAAGGATTTAGGGACGTTGCAGGGTCTTGATAAACCATTGCGATGCGGTTGCCGCGCAACTCACGGAGATCCGAATCTCCCATTTGGGTAATGTCCCGGCCTTCGAACAGGATAGATCCTTCCACACGGGTAATGCCTGGCAAATAGCCCATGATCGCGTAGGCGGCGGTGGACTTGCCGCAACCCGACTCGCCCACCAAACCCAGGACTTCGCCACGACGAATCTCGAATGACAGGTCGCGTACGGCCCGGACATCTCCTCTGGGGGTGTAGAAAGTGACCGCGAGCCCGTCTACATCTAGTAGCGGTTCTTCCGGCGTGAGTGACTGTGTCATCATATCTCCTGGGAACTTGGCAGCCGCACCGCCTGTCGTACGCCATCCGTAAGCAAGTTGACCGCGATTACCAGGGAAGCCATGGCCAAGGCCGGGGACGTCGCCGCCCATGGCGCGGTTGACAGGTGCTGACGGCTCTCGCTGACCATCAAGCCCCAGTCAGGCGTCGGTGGCTGGACGCCGAGGCCCAGAAACCCAAGGCCGGCCGTGAGAAGGAGAGCGAAGCTAACTCGTATGGACGCTTCCACTGCAACCACGGGGATAATGTTGGGCAGGATCTCACGAAAGATGATGTATGCGGACGACTCCCCTCGGAGGCGGGCGCTCTGCACGAACTCCAAGGGTTTAATTGCAAGAGCCGCACTGCGGATGACGCGGCTGTTGTTCGGCATGAAAGCTATGCCGATGGTGATAATGACCAACCAAGATTCTTTGGACGGCCACAACTCCATGTTGATGCGCTGGGCCCCAATGTTGATCACCAGCAACGCCAGCAACAGGCCGGGGAACGCCAGGAGTATGTCGACCCCTCGCATGATGATCTGGTCGACTTTACCCCCAATGTACCCGCTGGTCATCCCTACGATGGTGCCCAGCGTTATGCCAAGAGCAGTGCCGACAAACGATATCCAAATTATCGAGCGCGCCCCAGACACCACACGGCTCAGCACGTCACGTCCGAACTGATCCGTGCCCAACCAGTGGTCCGTCGACGGTCCTGTGAGCCTGATCTTCAGGTCTTCGCTGTCGAATTCGGTGGGGGAGTATGGCGCCAGCCAGGGGCCGAATACTGCCAGAATCAGGTGGATCATGACAATGGCGAACCCGATGCGACCCGAGTTGGTCCGCAGGACGATTGACAGCCCGCTCCGGACGCTTCGACCGGCCGCGCCAAGCAGAGTGCTCGCGCCTCCGGGAGATGCTTGCTCGCTCATTTCCTGGATAGCCATTAGGCGAGCCTCAGCCGTGGATTGAGCACGCCGTAGGCCATGTCAGCCGCCAGGTTGCTAAAGGCGTACACAGAAGCGATGACCAGCGCGGTGGACTGGAGCAGACGGACGTCGCGAGTATCGATTGCCATCAGCAGCAATCGCCCAACGCCCGGGTAAGCGAATACGCTTTCAACGATGATAAGCCCGCCGAACATCCAGCCGACGTTATTGGCAATGACGGTTATGGTTGGAAGCATAGCGTTAGGCAGCACGTGCCGGATCACGACTCGATGCATGGGCAAACCCTTGAGTATGGCCGCGCGGACGTAGTCGCTATTCATCACCTCAATCACATTGGAACGCGCCATGCGCATGATGTAGGCGAACAGCGCTCCAGTCACAGTTAGGATCGGCAACACCAGTATTCCGGGTCTGTCCCAAACGCTCTCGCCAGGCAGCATGATGCTCGACGACGGGAACCAATCCAGGGTCGCTGAGAAAATCAGGATCAGCAACACACCGGTCACGAACTCAGGCAGTGAAATGGTGAGCAGGCTTCCCTGGCTCAGGATCCGGTCCAGCTTCGTGTCGGGATGCACTCCCACCCACACGCCGGCCGCGAGCGATGTCGGGACTGCCACCAGGAAGGCGGCAACGGCCAGGATGGCGGAGTTGGGCAAGTTTCGCTTAATCATCATCGAAATGGAGACGCCTGAGCGGGGGGAAATGCCCAAATCGCCCCCAAGCAGACCCCATTCCCAGACATTGTCGTCGGAGGAGGTCCACATGGTGATCTCGCCAGACTCGTTTACGTTCATCGCGAGGTCATTCAATGGCCTGGTCGTAGGCGCCGGTTGATTGTCGTCCTCGTCTTGCCCAACCTCAAGGATCTCCTGGCGTGCCCAGGAACCTCCATTGTCTGTCGTGGTCAGAATCGTGCCGTCGACGCCAGCCACCACGCCCGCCGCGCCATTGAAGGCGATCGCCTGCAGTGCACTCGTGAGTGGCGTGCCGAAGACGAGTTGGGTCCACGAGACTCCCCCGTCTCGGCTCCGCAGCATCGCTCCATTGTCGCCTACCGCCCACGTTGTCCCATCGGCCGCAAAGTCGATGCCATTCAGTCGCGACGACGCCGATGTGGCCGACTGACGCCAGGTGCGGCCGCCATCGTCGGTCACGAGTATCGTGCCGCCTTCCCCAACTGCAACGCCCTTGTCGACCGTGTCAAACGAGATTGCCAATAGCGTCGCGTCGACGCCTGTATCTGTCATATCCCAGGACGCGCCGCCGTCAGTGGATCGGAGCACGACTCCATCTTCACCTGCAATCCAAAGATGGGCAGCGTCCGCGAATGCGATGTCGGTCAATGCCGTTTCGATGCCGGTCTCAACCGGGGTCCACGTGGAGAGTATCTCCTCGTCACATACAGAGCCCGCGCATAGCACTTGCCCTTGCACCTCAGATTGGACTCCGCCTTCCTCGGTACGGTAGACGATGCCGGCCTCGCCGATCGCCAGTCCATTCAACTCATCCATGAATGCGATGGCGTTCAGTTTGTTCTTTGATCGAAACTGTTGGTTCCAACGGGCGCCGCCGTCTTCGGTGTTGTATATGCGCTTTTCAGAAATGGCCCATCCCGCCTTTTCAGTGACGAAGCTCGTTCTGGTGATGGGCGTGATGGTTTCCGTCCCCACAGGCTGCCATGTCGAGCCGCCGTCGGTGGATTTGAATACCGCTCCTTCACGTTCGGGCCAGCCGACAACCCAGTCCAGGTAACGAACGTGCGCGCCGCGATCCAAGCCCATTTTGTGGCGCAGGTTCTCCAGATTGCTCGGCGTGGCCTGCTGGCCAAGCAGTATTGACGCGGCGTCTCCGGGCAGAAACTCTGTGACCGAGAAGATGATCAAGGAAACGGCCACGAGTGTCACCACTATCAGGGCCAGCCGGACGACGAGGAAGCGTGCTATGGCAAATGTCTCCAGTTATGAGCTAATTAGCCGATTGGCAGTGAACATTAAATTGAAACAGATAGCGAGGGAGTCCCGGGCAATGGAGCCCAACAGCGATTTGTCCGCGCTTGGACCCGGTCCTGGGCAGGTCACCTGCAGGTCGCCACGGAATCGTCCCAAGGCAGTTTAGGGTGGCGGCGATCCCCGAACAAATGATGCCCCCGCAGCCCCGGCCACCGACACGAAGGTCGGCGCCGGGACGCACGGGTGTATCTAGAGTTTCAGGAGTTTAGTCTTGAATCCACCAGTTCTCGATGAATGTCTCAGACAAGCCGGGGTGGGCTTGAACGTCTTGGACTCGGCTCCGGTGGGCAACGATCACGGGCGGGTGCATCAGGTAGAGTACGGGAACGTCCTCGATCAACATCTCCTGTATCTCGCGGAAGTACTCTTTACGAGTAGCGAAGTCAGGCTCGGCGTTTGCCAGATCAAGCAACTCGTCCAAGCGAGGGTTGTTGTAGTAGGACTCGTTCCACACCCCACCGCTCCTCAACTGTACGCTGAGAGCTTGGTTTGCCGGACGCGCGCTCCACGAGCTGGCGACGAACGGGCAGCACGGATTCATCCAAGACTCTTCCCAGTACGTGGTCGAGTCGTCGTTGCTAACCTCGACATTGATGCCGGCCGGCGCGACCGATTCCTTGAACGCCAGCGCCACCTGAAGCATCTGGCTGAAGTCCGACGTATGCAGCACGGTGTCGAAACCGTCCGGATAGCCGGCGGCTGTCAGGTACTCTTTCGCCTTGGCTATGTCTTGTTGGATGATGGGCTGTTCATCCCAGTAGTACTCGTCGTTGATTCCCACGGGATGGTCGTTGGCATTGATGCCGCGCCCGAACAGACCTGCCTCTCGAACGAAATCGCGATCGACGGCGTACTGGAACGCCTTTCGCAGATTCTTGTTGTCGAACGGCGCCGTGTTGGTGTGGAAGTCAAGGACGCGAACCGTGGCGGAAGCCGCCTCTTTCACTACCACGTTGTCGTTGTCAGCGAGGGTCTCCAGCGCTGCGAAGCTCGGACCGAATACTGCGTCGATGGCGCCAGATTTGATGGCTTCGACCCGGGTCGTCATCTCCGGCATGTAGAACATGATGACTTCGTCCAAGAATGGATAACCCGTCCTCCAGTAATCGGGGTTACGATTCAGGACCGTGCGCTCCGCCGGGTTGTGCTCACCCAGTGTGAACGCGCCCGTGCCGTACTCACCGGTGGTTACCTCCTGGCTGGTGAGATTGGCCGGGAGAATTCTGGAGTGATATATCGTGAAGGTCGCGGGCAGGAAGGCGTTGGGGCCGTCCAGGTCCATCACGATTGTACGGTCATCGACGGCGGTTATGTTCGTGATGAAGTCGATCTGGCCCTGGAGAGGAGACGCCGTCGCCGGGTCCAGTGCGCGATCATACGTGAACTTGATGTCTTCCGCCGTCAGATCCTTCCCGCTGTGAAACTTCACACCTTCGCGAACCCCGAAGGTGTATTGCGATGCGTCGGCGTTCGCCGACCACGATTCGATCAGCCACGGTATGAGGGTGCCGTCGAAACCCGTCACGATTGCGTTGTCGTAGGTGAGTTCGGCGTAGTAGGCGCTTCCCTCTGACAGACCCATAAGGGCCGGGTCCAGGGTCCCAAAGTCGATGACTCCGAGTTTCGCCGTGCCGCCGTATTTCTGTCCGCTCGGCGCCACCAAAGGCGTGGCAACCACTGGTGTGGCGACTACCATCACCTCCACCTCTTTGATGACCTCGACTTCTTTGACGACCTCCACCTCTTTGACGACTTCTTTGATCACATCGACTTCGACAATCTTGTCCACTTCG
>DCWO01000160.1:7514-36673 GCA_002328865.1 Dehalococcoidia bacterium UBA2160
ACTTCGACAATCTTGTCTACTTCGACTAGTTTCTCAACCTCCACCTCTTTGATAACCTCTGTCTCAACAGGCACTTCTTTGACGACTTCTTTGATGACTTCCACGGGCACCTCTACTTCTGAGGTGCAGGCAACAGCTAATGCCGCCGCGAAGCTCACTGCTAAGAACAACAACCATTTGACTCTGGGATGTGGTTTTAACAAGATTTCCTCCTCGTTTTGAACCATGGGTTGGGGCTGTCGAGCCAAATCGGGCTCGCTGCGGTCGGAGAGACGCCCATAGAACTCATCCGATCAATCGTATTTGAGATGCGCATCACCAATCTGTGCAGGGCACTGCCGGTATCCGATGTCTGGCGGCATGTCTGGGAATTCCATCCGCGACCTGCGGCGAACAGACTTCGACACGGAGTGGGGACAAACCTAGCGGGAGCGGATGTGCGGCGATTGGCGCACGCGGGGGGTGTTGACGAGTGTGATTATCGAGAGATGGAACCCATAAACTGCTGGCAGTTGAGGCGGTCCACGAAAGGTTCGAGCAACTCAGCTATGGTGTGTCTGCCTCAAGGGTCATCAGATCTTGCCATGACAATTCCTCCGTTTGGGCTGTCATCCTCGAACGCTTCGGATGAACCTGCAATCCGGTTGCCACCGCACCGCCAACTCGATTCAAGGACAGCTATCACGATTCTGGCGGTTGATCGTCAATTGCCACAACTCTAACATCCTATTCGGATGCAGTCAAATAAACTACATGGCGCCAAACTCTCTCCGATCACCTTGCGGCGCCACCAACATGGTCCGGAATGCAATCTTGCATTGAATTCCCGCCATCACGGCTCTCTCACGCGACATGACCCAATAATTGGGACCTTCGCCGCCACCAGCTATTACACTGCCAGCGGAGCAGTTGCCGAATGGGGATCGGCGGCACATCACGGTCGACCCCGGAAGTCGATTCACGCCAACCTCTACACAATTGTCCTCACATCTCGTTCACAGTCATCGTCGGTTGGATCGCGTCACCCGTGGTCCTTGCAATCGCGGGCGGGATGGCCGTAGGTCTCTTCATCGCGGACCCCGGGGAGGCGGAAGTCATCCTGTTATTCAGAAAGTACGCCCGCACCTCCGACCAGCCCGCTCTCTGGCGGATGAGCTTCTTTTATGTCCATAACTCGGTGTCTCCCAGCGCGTCCACAACTTCGAGGACGGAGGTTGAAAGTCAACGATCACGAGGGCAGCCCGACCGCTGAAAACAGCAATAAAGAGGATGCTCCGGGCGACAAGGCTTGCCGTCATTTCTACCGACCCGATGATCCAGAAATCAGTCTGCGGGCGTCGACGCGATTTCGCGAGCGAGTTCGCTCGAATCCATCGCGTCTAGTTGTCTCAGAGGTATGTGGCAGTAGATGTCGTGTCCCGGTCCGGTTCCCGCCTGACGCGTCGGTGGAGCGGTGTCGCAGATTTCGCCTATTTTCCTCGGACACCGTCCGGCGAACGCACATCCTTTGAATGCGGATCGTAGAGTCGGAACAGACCCTTCCAGGCGTATGTGCTCGGGTTCGGCGTCCGGATCCGGAACCGGCGCCGCGGACAACAACGCCTCGGTGTATGGATGCGACGGCGCGTTAAGCACCGCTTCGGCCGGACCGTACTCGGCCACATGGCCCGCGTACAGCACGAGGATATCGTCAGACACATAACGGACCACGCCCAGGTCGTGGGTAATGAACATATACGACGTTCCGGTTTCTCGTTGATGCTCTTCAAGGAGATTGAGCACCTGCGCTTGAACGGATACGTCCAGCGCTGAGACCGCCTCGTCGGCGACGATGAGGGCAGGACTGGCGGCAAACGCTCCCGCCAACGCGACGCGTTGTTGCTCTCCGCCGCTGAGTTCCTGAGGGTGACGATCCAGATACGTAGGATCGAGCCCAACAGCTTCCATTAGTTCGAATGCGCGATCGCGGCTTTCCTCCCTGGTGAGACCCGCTAGCTTGCGAAGAGATCGAATGATTGCATGGCGGACGGGAAGCCTAGGATTCAACGAAGCCGTCGGGTTTTGAAACACCATCCTCATAGCGGCTCGTTGGCTGCCGGTTCGCTTCTCTACGCTTCGCGCCAGATCGTCGCCGTTCAATTGGAGTTCACCGCCACTCCGTGGCACCAAACCCACAACTGCCCGCGCGGCGGTTGTCTTGCCGGAGCCGCTTTCACCAACCACGCCCAACGTCCTCCCTGACCCGATCTCAAAGTCGATGCCGACAAGGGCGCGGACCGGAGGTCTGCCCTGCGGACCGAAAAAGCCGTATTTCTTACGCTGGCGTCCGTAGAATCGTCGCAGGTTTCGAGCAGTGAGCACGGGTTCAGCGGGTTGGTCGGCGCTCCTTTCGTTCCGGGCCTCGCCTTCGCCCCAGATTTCGTCAGTTACGTCGCCGGAGAACGTGCAACGGGCAAAGTGGTCGTTCTCCGACGTGGCCATTGCAGGAGCTTGCGTTGAGCAAGACTCTTGAGCAATCGGGCATCGAGGAGCGAACAGACACGAGTCGCCGCCTTCTTCTTGAGCCGCATATACGGCGCCAGGAATGCTGGTGAGCCGGTTGCCTTCCTCTTCTCCGGTTGGTGGTTGAGGAACGCACGAAATCAGGCCTGAGGTATACGGATGCCTGGGTGACTTGAATATGTCTCTCGCCTGCGCGTGCTCCACCGTTTGCCCCGCGTACATCACCGTCACTCTGTCCGCGACTCGAGCGATTACGCCAAGGTTGTGGCTCACGAATAGTATTGCGGCATCGACTCTGTCTTTGAGCTCGATTACCAAGTCGAGTATAGTGGCCTCGGTGGTGACATCGAGTCCGGTCGTCGGCTCGTCCATGATCAGCAAGTGCGGGTCGCAAGCCAGCGCCATGGCGATGACCACCCGCTGTTGCATGCCGCCGCTAAGTTGATGAGGGTAGCGTCTGCCGATGTGTTGCGGGTCGGCGAGGCCAACGCTCTCGAACAGGTCTGCCGCTCGATCGCGCGCTTCCTGCGTGCTCAACCCCATGTGTTCTTTGAGCACCTCTTCCAGTTGGAGACCTACTCGCATTGTCGGATTCAACGCGGTGGCGGGGTCTTGGTACACCATCGCGATTCGAGAGCCCCGCAGGTCCTGAAGTTCCGAAGCTGGCATCGTCGCAACGTCCCTGCCCTCGAACAGAATCTCGCCGTCCACGCGGGTAGCGCCCGGCAGATATCCCATCATCGCGAACGCGACGGTGGACTTTCCGCAACCGGACTCTCCGACCAAACCTAGCACTTCGCCAGGTCGGATTTCGAAGGACACGTCTCTCACCGCGCGCACCGTGCCGCGTGGCGTATAAAACGTTACAGCCAGATCCTTGATCTCAGCTACCGGAACGTCCGGTCGTCGACCGTCATTCATAATCGTCACCTGCAGGCAACCCTCGGGCTTGCCGAAGCCCGTCAGTCAGCAAATTGACGCCGACAACTAGGGTGGCAACACCAGCAGCGGGAGCCAAGCCGATCCATGGTGCGTCGACCAAGAAATTGCGACTCTCGCTTATCATCAAACCCCAATCGGGAGAGGGGGGCTGGACGCCCAAACCCAAAAACCCGAGGGAAGACGCCAGGAGGATCGCATAACTTAGACGCACCGAGCCTTCCACCGCGAGAACTGGTATCGCGTTGGGGAGGATTTCCTTGAAAATGATGTACGGAGCCGGCTCGCCTCGAAGACGTGCGCTCTGAACAAATTCAAGTGATTTCAAAGACAAAGTAACGCTGCGGAGCACCCGGGCGACTCGCGGCATAAACACCACCCCGATCGTGGCGATAATGTTCTCGTGATTTGCACCGAGCGTGCTCAGCACGAGCAACGCAAGCAGCAGGGACGGAAATGACATCAACCCGTCCATCACACGCATGACGATTTCGTCGGTCCTGCCGCCTTTGTAACCGCTGCTCATGCCCACGATCGTACCCAGCGCGATTCCCAGGGAAGCGCCGGCGACCGACACCGCGATTATCGAGCTGGCGCCGGACATCACCCTTGACAGCACGTCGCGTCCGGCGTTGTCCGTTCCCAGCCAATATTTGGTCGACGGGCTTTGGAGCTGCAACACGTTGTTGTTGGCGTCGCGCTGAAATTCCGTGGCCGGGTATGGGGCCAGAAACGGCCCAAAGACCGCCAGGAGCAGGTGGAATGCGACCAGCGGCAAACCGATCCGCCCGGCGGTGGTCTTCAATGCCATCGCAAGTTCGTTGCGAACCATCCGCCACGACGCCGTCACGCCGTGGGCAACTGCCTGGACCAACTGCGAGTGTGGCTGCCCCGATGTGACAGAAGCCATTAAGCCAACCTTATGCGTGGATTCAGGATTCCGTAGCTCAGATCAGCCACCAAGTTGCTTATGGCGTATGTGACCGCGATCAGGAGTGACAGCGCCTGCAACAGCGGTACGTCACGGGAATCGATGGATTCAAGCAGCAATCGTCCGAGGCCCGGGTATGAGAAAACGTTTTCGACAATGATGAGCCCTCCGAGCATCCAACCGAGATTCATCGCGATAATGCTGATGGTCGGGAGCATGGCGTTGGGCACCACGTGACGAATTAGAACTCGTCGCATAGGCATGCCTTTGAGGATCGCCGTTCGGACGTAGTGCGTCTCCATGACTTCGATCACGTTCGCTCTGGTCATCCTCATCACATAGGCGAACAGAACACCGGTCAGTGTTAACACCGGCAGAACGAGTATGGATGGGCTGGTTATCGGATTTGTGCCTGGGAAGATAAAACTCGACGAAGGCAACAGATGAAGAGTGGTCGAAAAGATCACCATGAGCAATATTCCCGTGACGAACTCCGGCAAGGAGATGGCCACGAGGCTGCCGACGCTCATGGTATGGTCGCCCCACGAATCGCGCTTGAGCCCCGCCCAAATCCCGGCGATTACGGCTGATGGGACAGATACGGCGAACGTCAGAACAGCGAGGATGAGGGAGTTTCCGATTCTGCCCCCGATTACTTCGGTTATCGGTTTCTTACGAATTAACGAATCGCCGAGATCGCCCCGCGCCACTCCACCGATCCACTCCGCGTAGCGAACAACAGGCGAGCGATCCAACCCGAGCTCGGCTCGCTTGGCCTTCAGATTCGATTCGGTGGCGCCTTGACGCAAGCTCATGACGGCTGCATCGCCTGGGAGTATCTCAGTGACGGCAAAGATCGCCAGTGACACAACGAACAGTGTCACTGCGATGAGACTCGTACGTATCATGAGGAAACGGGCCATCAGATGCGCCAATCCTTCGGGATGGAGGGCCGCCAATCGCGGGACGACCCTCCGATAGGTTCAGAGCTTAGTCGTCGAGCCAGGCTTTGTGGAGCAGCAGCCATCTGGATGGGTGCGCTTGTACGCCGCGTACGTTGTCTCTAACTCCGAAGAACACGGGGCTGAACACCGGGATTATGCGGGGAACTTCTTGGACCACAAGCGCTTGAAGCTCTCCGTAGGTGGCTTTGCGTTCTTCGAGGTTGGCCTGACCTCTGGCCTGGACGATCAATTCATCGGCCCTCGGGTTGACCCAGAAAGCCTCGTTCCAATCGGCGTCAGACTTGTAAACGATGCTGAACGCCTGGTCCGGGTTTCGTCCGTTCCAGCCGACTGTGGTGAAGGGTTCAGTCATCCAGACGCTGGCCCAGTACTTGTCTTCGGGAGCGCGCTCGATGTTGACGGTAATCCCTGCCGGTTCCGCGGACTCCTTGAGGGCAACCGCCATCTCAACCATGCCCGGTGTGATGGTGCTGGTATGGAGAGTAATCTCGAGCCCGTCAGAGAAACCGGCGTCAGCCAACAGTTGCTTTGCCTTCTCTGGGTCGTATGGAGGGATGGCCACACTGTCATCATAGTGAGGGTCGTTGGGAGGAACCGGGTGGTCGTTGGCGATGGCGCCTCGGCCAAACAGCGCGACCTGGCGGATAGTCTCTCTGTCGGTGGCCGCCTGGATTGCCTGTCTCACTCGAACGTCGTCAAAGGGCGGAACTCGCACGTCCATGGAGAGGTTCAGGTAAGCCGCTGAAGCGGTCTCCAGCACCACGGCTCCACGGGCTGACTCGACTCCGCTCACGCTCGAAGGCTCCAGAGGGAACTGTATGTCCACCTGTCCGGACTTGAGTGCTTCGGCGCGGGTGACAGGCTCGGGCATGTAGAAGATTGAAACTTTGTTGAGGTAGGGACGTCCGGTGTCCCAATAGTCCGAATTGCGCTCGTACGCCACCAATTCATTGGGCCTAGACTCGATCAGTTTGAATGGGCCGGTGCCAAACATCTCGGTGGCGAGTCTGGTCGGGTCAATATCCGATGGTATGATCCGGCCCTGGTATAGCGACAACGTGTCGGGCAAGAAGGCGTTCGCGCCGCTCATGTCGATCGTGACGGTATGATCGTCCAACGCTGTGATCCCCGTGATGAAGTCCAAAGCCGACCTAGCCGGGGAGCCCGTAGCTTCGTCGAGTATTCGTTCGAACGTGAAGACGACATCGTCAGCGACCAATTCTTTGCCATGGACGAACTTGACGCCTTCTCGCAGCGTGAATTCGTAGCTTGTCAAATCGTCGTTCGGCGTCCACGACGTGGCCAGGTGGTTCTCCAGCGACAGGTCGGGCATGCGCAGGATCAGATTGTTGTAAGCCTGCATCGTTGTCGTATTGTCCATGGTGCTCAGGCTCAGAGCTGGGTCCAGCGTGTTGCTGTCGGTCGGCATCACAACCCGTAGCGTGCCGCCCGTCTTGATCTCGCTCTGCGCGAACGTGGGAACGGGCGTCGCTTCCGCCGCGGCAGTCTGCTCCGCCACAACCTGATACACCGTCTCCGCGGCCGCCTCAGCGGCGGCGGCGGCCTCGGCGGCCTGGGCGATTAGCCCTTCGATATCCTCTTTCGAGGGCGCTCCCGTGGTAGCGGCAGTGATTGCAGCTTCCACCATCGAGTTAATGGCACTTGCACTCAACGGCTCGGGAGCTGCGGCGGCTGAAGCGGCTATTGCCGATTCAACCATCTCCTGAAGCTCCGACGAAGACATTTGCTCCGGAATCTCCGGAGCCGGAATATCCGATACGGCCCCGCGGACCATCTGCTGTATTTCATCCGCGGATACGGGCGCAGCAGGCGCCGCTTTCAGCGCCTCCGTAACCGCCTCTTGCACGGCAGAGGAGATGGCGCCGGTGTCGATCGGCGCAGCTGGAGCGGGCTCGCTATCGGCGCTGCAAGCGGCCGCCGCCAGTGCAATGACTGCGCCGACGAACAGCGAAGCAAACAGCCGTTTCCCATTTGATCTAGCTATCATTCTTACCAACCTTTCACAAAACCCGTCCGACGATATTCGATTAATCCAACGGAGGTTCTGGCCGGAATCCACTCCGGCTCGCCTCTGGCGGAATCCTTCGAGGTTTGTCGATTGCGTTCCGACGATTTGGGCGCCAGATCGTCGATTTCATACTACAGCCGAGCGCCTCAATTATCGTTGTCGCGCAATCCTCGACTATGCTCATATCTGTCGTGGATTTATTCTCATATTTCGTGTTCCGGAACTTCCTCGTTGTGTTCCTTTCCAGTTTGCGCTGCCCCGCTTCAGGATCTCGGTCAGTTAATCTTCGATTCCTCGCCGTCAATTTGTTGGGCGTGCTTTTTTTGCAAACGAAGCCATGCTTCGATCCAACGGCCTGGGGTCTGTCGTCGTGAGCCTCCGCCGATACGGGCCGTTGGGCGGCCAAAGCGGGACACAGACCGGAAAGGAGCGGGGATGAACCTACAGCAGGGTGCGCGCCAGAGTAATGCGCGAGAGTGACTTACGAGCTTAGAACCGAATTGAGGAGATCGGGTCTACTTGTGGAAGAAGAATTCCACGAAAGGTTCGGGACAACCTAGCAATGGCGTTGCCGCCTCAAGGGTCTTCGAGTCTGTTCATGATGTATTCTCCAATCATGACGGTCCTAGTGTCGCCCCATTCTTTAGGACCGCCCTGCTCATCGTAGCATCTGATTTTCCGCCATTGCACAACGGTGCAATTTGACCCAAGGTCGGCGGTCAGCCGCTAACATGCCATACGGTAGCACCCTCCATGGAAGTCGTCAAATATCTCCAGATGCTACAAACCCTCGTCAATCGTCTAGCGACTCTTGCCATTCAGTCTCGTATCCATGGCACAACGTGGTTGACCACCATCACTGCTCTCTGGCGCCGAAAACACCTCACAAACCGGAGTCTACTGCGCGGTCACCCGATCGTGGGACAGAAGATTGACACCCAATGTGCATCCCCATAAACTCGAAAACGGCAGACGGCACGGTCTCGGAGACCGTCAGACTCGATGCGCGAGAGGGCGTCCCTGGCGCCGCTATGTGGGTGCGCGACCGAGGCGTCGGACTCGCTTAGAACGATGGGGACGTCCAGTCTGATCTGAATGCGATCACCGAGTTCACGACGACGGGGCATGAAACTGATCTCGCAGACTTATCGCGGCCGATCATCGTTCCGCTTGGCGTCGCTGCAAGCAGTCGGTTTGCTTTATGGGCAAGGTCGCGAACGGTCCGAAACCGCAAACAGCATGGCTTCGATGGAGACAATTCACGATGAGCAAGCTGGACTTTGTTGACACCCACGTCCATTTCTACGACATGCAGCACCCGGACCTGCACTATGCTCATTGGCAGCCGGATGTCGATCCGCCAATGATTGGCAAACAGATGCGCAAGCTTGGCGAGCGGAATTTCGTGGCGGAAGACTTTATCGCTCTGACTCTAAACGCCAACGTCACAAAGGCGGTTCACGTACAGGCTGCCATCGGCTCGCGCGACCCTGTGACGGAGACCGAGTGGCTGCAGGAGGCGGCGGACCGCACCGGGTTTCCGCACGGCATCGTCGCCTACGCCGACCTCCGCGACCCCGCGGTCGAAGAGGTCCTGGCCCGACACTGCGAATTCCCGAACATGCGTGGAATCCGTGACTTCTCCCACGGCGATTATCTGGTCGAACCGGATTTCGACCGAGGTTTCACGCTGCTTGAGAAATACGAGCTCCGATCGAGTGTCGCCGTGCAATGGCATGACATGGAGAAATTGCGAGCGTTGGCCGACAAGCACCCGAACATCCCGATCGTAGTCGACCATGCCGGTGTTCCGGCCGAACGTAGCGACGAATACTTCGAGCGATGGAAGCAGGGCATTGCCATCGCAGCTCGCGCCGAAAACATCGTGATGAAGGTGTCCGGCCTTGGCATGGGCGATCACAACTGGACAGTCGCCAGCATTAGACCTTACGTGCTCCATTGCATCGAAGCATTTGGGGTCGAGCGCACTATCTTCGCGACCAATTGGCCGGTCGACAGCCTCTTCAGCGACTACGACGCCGTGGTCGATGCGTACACGGAAATCGTGGCTGACTTCACGCTCGGTGGGCAGGAGGCGATGTTTTCGAAGAACGCCGAGGCGCTGTATCGGATTTGAGCGATATCCTACGCCGGGGCGTTCGGCATCACCTCGCTGGCGAACCACTCGATTCGCGACTCCATCTCCTCGGCAGGGTACGCCCATACGGCGCCGTAGTTCGTGCAACCGGCGTCGGCGTAGCTTCGGATGGTCGCCAAGAAATCGTCAGCGTTTTCGTACGCGGTGAAATGCTGCAGCGATGCTTTGACGTCTCCCGACAAGCCCAGGTCCGAGCGCAAGCTTCGAAGATGCGCAAGGCCGGAGCGGTACTCGTCAGGCTCGAGGTTGGTCGGGATCCAGCAGTCGGCGTAGCGAGCGGCGAGCCGCATCATTCGCTTTCCGCGAGTGCCGAACCACAACTGCGGTCGCGGCTTCTGAACCGGCAACGGCGCGATCTGCGCTCCGGCAGCCGTGTAGTGCGTCCCCTCGTGGTCCACCGGTCCGCCCTGCCACAGTCGATCGATGAGGTCTAGCGCCTCGATCGTTTGGTCGACGCGAACACGAGGCGACTCCCAACGGCTGAAGCCGTCGAATTCAGGTTGGTGCCAACCGGCGCCCACGCCGAGGATCGCCCTACCGTTGGACAGAACATCGACCGTCGCAACGATCTTGGCGAGCTGCGCCGGTGGCCGGAACGGTATCGGCGTGACCACCGTTCCGAGGCCGATCGACGAAGTCTTGCCAGCCACGAAAGCGAGCGTCGCCCAAGCATCCAGAGTGTTCGGACCGCCCGGCGTCATGTAATGGTCCCACACCAGAAACGACTGGAATCCCGCATTCTCAGCGGCGACGGCCGCGGCCGTAAGATGCTCTGGGTCGCAATAGCCTTCCCTGACCGGATATATCAAACTGAATTCCAAGGTAGGTCTCCTTCAATTCTGGTTCATCTCAACCGAATGGCAAGCACCGGCGCCGCTCGGAAGCTTTGAGATCGTCAGTGCTCCGGCTCGACGCCACGTGCAACAATCAAGCAAAGGAGCGCCAAGACAAGCGCTATCCGGCCAAGCATGAAGCGCTCCCAGTTGCTTGACGATGCAAGATTCGCGAGCGTACTCAGCGTCAGGATGGCAAAGAACACCCAGGCGCCCCATCGGAAGACTCCGGACGGGACGGCGGACGTCAAACGTCCAGCGCGTCCAAGTACGATGAGGGCGCCGACAACGTACAGAACTACGCTCACACCGTCCGCCACCTGAAGGCCCGGCAGGCAGGTCATCGTACTCACCGCCCCAGTGAGCATTCAATCCCCAGGATCCGCCCAGCGCTCAAAATGCCATGAAACCCGCGATGACGATGAAACCCATCGCGACGGCGACCGCGGCAGCCTTGGCCGACCCAGTGCTGAAGATCGGAAAACTCATGAGAACCGCCTGCCGGAGTCAGAACTCCGCTCGAATATACTAAACGGCATTTACGGGCTTCGTCCGCCTAGTTCAAGGAAATAAAGGCGCTCGGACTGTTCGTCCGTCCTGAACCCGGAGATCGGCTCGTTCATGCTGACCGTCGCGAACAATGATCCGTGCTGCCGCACGAAACGCAGCGCGAGGCAGCTTGCATTGTTTGCCCTTACGACACGACTGCCGGCCACAGGTTCGGGACGTCGAGGACTGGCTCGCCTTTGGCGCTTTTCACGAGCTCGAACGTGTCTCGGACTCGTTCGTCGCTGCCGGCGAGGCTCATCACGACGCTGCCTTCGGACCCGGCCACGCCGCCAGCCGCCACGAGGGTCGCCTCGACGCCGCCGAGCATCGCCAGCGCCTCAACCTCGGTCACCACCGCGGCGTTCATGATCGGCACCAGCCCGACCTTGCCGCCCATGACGTACTGGTAGAGCTCCTGTCCGGAGGTTCGCGCGGCTTCGGCAACCGACGGGACTAACTTCTCCAGTCCGACCGGCGTGATCAGATGGGCGCCTCGCGCCATTGCGATCGGCCACACGTCGCCGACCGTTCCGCCCATATTGTTGCCGGAAAGCACGCCGACATTGCCGAGCGAGTCGAGCGCGTTGACGCCTTTCACCACCACGTCCTGCGCCGTGACCTCCGCCATCGCGTCACCCATGCTCTGCTCGGAGAGCTGGCCGTCGCGGATCACCCAGGGCCCTAGCGGCTGATCCGGGTTGGTGGAGCCCAAGATCCCGTCCGTCACGATCCCAGCCGTGCAGTTCGCCTTGTCCAGCGTGATGCCTAGCAGCTCCTCGACGACGTAGGCCGTGGTTATTCCCCGGCAGACGACGACGAGGCCCTTGTCCAGGGATCGCTGTATTTCTGGCAGCACCACCATCCCTTTAGCCAGAATCCGGCGGGACTCGGGCGGGGTCATCACGACGATTGCATGCGTTCGGTCGTCTCGTCCGCCTTCGATAATCTCCACGAATCTTGAAGCGTCATAGAACATCGTCTGCCTCCATTCGCCCTCTGTCGGGCGGTGTATTGCCGGTTTGCTGCATCGATAACCGAGCCCAGCCACCACCCAACCGAGAGTCGCGCGCGACTCTGCATAACGAACCGCATCAACTGTGACGCAGACAGCCGTGCGCATATATCCGCGGCCCGCCTCAAATCAGCGCCGTATTCGCGGGCAATTTGCCAGAGTATCGCTCACGCCGCCCGCGCCGTTGACGCGGACAAGGCCGCTCGAATCAACCGTCTTTTGATGCGCCGTTGCGATGGTATGATTCGTGCCAAGCATTGTCAATCGCCCGCCGATTCCCCCGTAAACCGCACCGGATTTTCATCTGCGCTGATAGAATGAGGACGGCTGATCGCACGATTGCGATTGGTCATTTGACCGCCTGCTTCTTGACCGTGGAAGTCGAGCGAGTCTCTGAAACCTAGCCATTGGAGGCGAAGTCTTGTATCTGATTCGACGCATATTCCAAGCCAAACCTGGTGCAGCGCGAAAGGTCGCAATTCTTGTGCACAAGCAAGCTCAGATCTACCACGACGCCGGACAGCGTGGCGAGTTCAGGGTCGCCTACAACGGCAATACGATGCCGGGTGAGCAGGATGTGGTCGTGCTGGAATGGGCCGATGAAGCCATCCAATCGCCAATGCGCGCCGGCAACGCTCTGCCCGCTGCTGCCCTCGAGGTCGGCGCTGAGGTCCGCCCGTTGATCGAAGGCTCGCGAATCGAATTCATGGAGCTTCTGACGCCTGACCAGGTAACCTAGGTTCGGCGACTCAGTATTCTATGCGCGGCGCGTGCCTTAGATCCGCTAAGCAGGGTCCACGTCGAGCCATGGCGGCGCCCCCGATCGATTCGGGGGCATCTTCACTTTGGCGGTGGTTCGTCGGATTTGACGAATCGTAGCGCACGCCCGTCCCGCACTCAGACATGTCAGATTCCGGGCCACGTTGTGCCGAGACAAGATCGCCTTGATCGGCGGCCGCCAAACGCGCAGTATCCGCTCGCAGACCCAGCGTGCCGCAAATGACCGATGACCGAATCAGAATCCTTCTGCTGGCCGATACTCACCTCGGGTACGATTTCCCTGTCCGGCCGCGCGTCGAGAGGCGTCGCCGTGGGCCGGACTTCTTCAACAACTTCCAGCGGGTCCTCGACCACGCGGCTCGCACGAAACCGGACATGGTCATACACGGAGGTGACTTCTTTTTCCGAGCACGGGTGCCTCCGAAGATCGTCGACATGTCGTACGAGATGCTTTACAAGTTCGCGCAGACGGGGATCCCCACGCTCATCGTCCCCGGCAACCACGAGCGGTCCCGGCTGCCGCCGTCGATATGGCTCGGGCACCCGAACATCCACGTATTCGACCGGCCCAGAACCTATATTGTGGAGACGGCTAACGGCGCCGTTGCCTTGGCGGGTTTCCCGTTCGTCCGAGGAGACCTGCGGGAGCAGCTAGGCCCGGTGATCGCCGAAACCGGATGGAGCGGCATCTCTGCCGACGTCAAGTTGCTCTGCATGCATCAGGCAATCGCCGGAGCGCAGGTCGGCACGTCGAATTACACGTTTCGGACTGCCAAAGACGTCGTGCAGATGGCAGACATACCACCCGAGTTCGATGCCGTGCTCGCGGGGCATATCCACCGGGCGCAAGTTCTGAAGCGGCCGCGCACCAACGGCGACATGCCGGTGATCTACCCGGGCTCGACGGAGCGCACGTCGTTCGCCGAGAGGTACGAGCCCAAGGGATTCTACGAAATCGACATCGTCAACGAACACGGCGACGATCGCCGCACGGTTGAGGCGCGCTTTCACGAGCTCCCGACTCGCCCTATGGTGGACGTGGCCATCGACGGGATCGTGTCGCCCGATCTGTTGAGCATCTTCCTGCGGGAGCGATCGGCGGGCCTCGACGCGGACGCCATCGTACGGATCACGTGCGAGAACGAACTCGACGAGCCGATCCTGAGTCGATTGACGGCCTCGTTTCTCCGATCGGTGTTCCCTGCTACGATGAGCGTGCAACTGGGCGTGAACCTGTACGGGGAAGAGCGCCGACCCAAACGGAAATCCGACCGATGGACGTAGGGTCGCAGACGATCCAGGTCCGTCAAGCCACCCGGCGTAGGGACGGGTTTGAAACCCGCCTGGAGGTTTTCGCCACCATGGCGATGCAGACGTGGCGTATAACCCGCAGTAATCCCGCAGGCGAAGGTGATTGTTCGGCGCGAGGCGACGGGAGGGTTTGAAACCCTCCCATACGCAGAATTGAACACCGCCAACATCATTCACTAGTGGTCTGCAGGGCTTGCAAGACGATGGGTGACCTGCGAACATCGCTGACAGTCAGCTACGGAGGTTTTCGATGGAACCGCAGACAGAGGAGATCAAACAGCTTGAGGGGTCGCGCACCATAGCCGTGGTGGGGTTCTCGCCTCGTCCGGAGCGGCCCAGCCACTACGTCGCCAAGTATTTGCAGGAGGTCGGCTACCGGATCATTCCGGTCAACCCGACGCTCGAGGAAGGCCTCGGCGAACGATGCTATCCGGACCTTGAATCGATCCCCGATCAGATCGACATGGTGGACATATTCCGCAGGTCGGAGTTCGTCGGGCCGGTCGTCGACAGCGCTATCGAAATCGGCGCCAAGTTCGTGTGGATGCAGGACGGTGTCGTGGACGAGAAGGCCGCTGAGCGCGCCACCGCCTCGGGCCTGTCTGTCGTCATGGACGATTGAACGTTGCGCGTGCATCGTCGCCAGTTTGGCGACGCCGAATAACCAGACTCCCCATCCTATCCATGTTTGCGGTCATACGTTCTAGCGCATCTTGAATGTGCGCCTCGCGCGGCCATTCGCTCCCCAAAACCTCAGTCCGCCGTAGGCGCATCAAGCTCGTGTCCTAACTCGGGGACATAAAAACAGCGCCGCCTCTGCCAAGTCAGGCGGCGCTGCCGCTATGTCAAGATCAGCCGACCAGTCAGGGCTAGGCCAGAATCGATTCCTGGTAGAGACCGAATCTCTGGCGGATCATGTCACAAGCCATCTCCAGGCCGTCCATCACCTGTTCGGAACTCGTCCCGTCCAAGAACGTTCCGGTGATGGCTGACTCGCCAAAGGTCGCGGCTATTCGCGGCCTGTACAGCCATCGCGAGTAACCCCTGCCCCAATCGGCCAGCACAGGCGACGTCTGTACGTCCATCTGCACGGCGGCGCCGGTCGCAGCGTTGACGGCTTCCAATCGGAACCCGATGGCGCCGGACTCGTCTTTGGCGCTGAGCTGGAATTCGATCCCGGCGTTCGGAAAAGCTACCTTTAATTCGATGTTCACTGCTTCGTTTGCGCTCATTGATCTTTACCTTTCATGTCATGCGTTGGTTTGTGGGATGGATCCTCCGCCGGATGCCCGATTCTGCTCCCGAGCGAAGACTTTGAGTTGTCCGGCTAGTCCGTGTTGACCAACGGAAGGTTCTTCGACGGATCGATCGGGCGCCGCTCGATGAACGCCAATCTGCGCTCTTCGGCTTCGTCCGACGTGATGTAGTTGGGCGCATACCGTCCCGCGGCGGCCGGGATCTCCTCCATGTACTGGGTAACCTCGTTGAACGTAAGCTTCTGAAGCTGGAGGATGACCGGGCTGTTGTTCTTGATGAGAGCGCAGTATCGATCCACCTCCGCGGCAAGTTTGTCGTGCGATACAACGGAGTTGACCAAACCCATGTCGAACGCCTGCTGGCCGCTGTATTGCTGGGTCAGCATCCACATCTCTCGGGCGCGCTTTTGCCCTAGAATCTGGGCAAGGTACGCCACGCCGAATCCGGTTGCCGGGCTGCCCACCCTGGGTCCGGTCTGGCCGAACGTCGAGCGCGTGGATGCGACCGTGAAATCGCAAAGATACGCGAGGATGTTTCCGGAACCGATCGCGAAGCCGTCCACTTCGGCGATTACGGGTTTCGGCAGGTTCCTGATGATGGCCGTGTAGTCCACATCAGGATCGCCGGAATACTCAGGGCTGCTGCGATCCTCGGCCTGGTCTCTGCCGGAGCAGAAGGCGTTGGGTCCCGATCCGGAGATGACGACCGCGCGAACGCTTGGGTCTGCAGACGCCTCTTTCAGAGCGACTGCCATCTCGTCAGTCGTCTTACCCCTCAGGGCGTTGTACACTTCAGGTCTGTTGATGGTGATCCGGGCGACACCGTCGTCGACAGAGTAGAGAACATCCGTAAATCGCATAGTAACTGCGTCTCCTTGACAAGGTTTCAGCGCTTCATGGCTCGATTGCCGCCGGCGTTGATGTCGTGGCAGCAGTTCGACCGACAGGATGCTTGCCCCGTCGGATGGAGCGTATTGTAACACCAGTCACGGACCGAAACGGATGGTAATTCTTGTGCCGACAAATGCCTGTGCGTATAATGCGGCCATGCTTGTTGAGGATATCGGAGAGTTTGACCTCATTAACGTGCTGGTTGGCTCGATCGCGGCACGAAACGAACGGCTCGAATCGGATCTCGAGAGCGTCGGGGCGTGCCTCGATCTTGGCATTGGCGACGATGCCGCGTCTTGGTCGTTGGCGGGCGACGTGGTGGCGACCACAGACACGATGGTGGACGGCGTCCATTTCGTCGCGGACCAGATCGGGTGGAGCGACCTGGGCTACAAGGCGATCGCCACCAACCAGAGCGACATCGCGGCCATGGGCTGCCTGCCGACATTCGCGCTGATCACGCTGGGTTTGCGCGGCGATCTGTCGGTCGAAAGCCTCAAGCAAATGTACTCCGGAATGGCGGACGCCTGCGAGCAGAGCGGCGGCGTGATCGCCGGGGGAGACATCGTGAAGTCACCGGTCTTCTTCGTGACGGTGGCGCTGGAAGGCATGACGGCCGGCGCGGGCAGGCTAATGCGCAGAGACACCGCCGAACCCGGCGACCTGATCGGGGTGACCGGCCATCTTGGTTGTTCCGGCGGCGGGCTGAGGCTGCTCATGGACGGCGGCTGCGCGACGGACGAAGAACGCTCGCACCTGACCTCGGCGCACTGGCGACCGACGCCGCGGGTGTCCGAGGGAGCGGCCCTGCAGACCATCGGAGTCAGGTCGGCCATGGACGTGAGCGACGGCTTGCTGGACGACCTCGGCAAGCTGTGCAAGGCCAGCGGAGTTGGCGCAACGTTGAGGGCCGACGACATCCCCGCGGACGATACATTGAGATCGGCCTTCCCAGACGATTGGCTGAGCCTAGCGCTGGGCGGCGGCGAGGATTACGAGTTGGTGTTCACGGCGCCTCCGCAGATCATGGAGCGGGCGGTCCGGGAGTTGGAGACGCCGGTGAGCGTGATCGGCGTCGTTCAGGACGGCCGCCCATCGGTCGAGGTTTTGGATGAGGCCGGCGCCCCGATAACGATTGCATCAGGCGGTTGGGACCATTTTTCGAGACCGGCATGAAGGCCGGCGTTTTGAATCGAAGGAGGCAGAGATATGTCGACGAATGCCCGAGCAAGGCGCTCACTTGCGCCGTACGAATCCATTCCGATGCAGGATGTCCTGACCCGTACGGCACGACGGCTTCCTGACAAAACCGCCGTAATCGACGGAGACCGCACGTTCACCTTTCGTGAGTTGGAGGACCTCAGCGACAAGTTCGCGGCAGCTCTGGCGGCGTCCGGCATTTCGAAGGGCGACCGAATTGGCCTGCTCTCGCCAAACTGCGTCGAGTTCGTCATCGCGTTCTATGGAATCGCCAAGACCGGCGCCATTGCCACGACGATCAACTCCGGATACAGGGAGCGCGAGATTGCGCATCAGCTCAATAATAGCGAGGCCGAGACCCTGATCGTCCATCAAGTCCTCGCCGGCATGGCCGACGCCGCCCGTCCGATGGTGGACGGTCTTAAGCACACGATCTCGATCACGTCGGACGCGAGCGATGCATCGTCGTTCTGGGGCATGATCGAAAACGCTCCGTCTTCTATGCCCTCGGTGCAGATCGATCCCAAAGAGGATCTGGTTGCGCTTCCCTACTCGTCCGGAACCACCGGACTGTCAAAAGGCGTGATGCTCACCCACCATAACCTCACCTCCAACCTCAAACAGCTCGTCGGCCACCCCGACGAGGGCGCCTCGGTGACCGAGGATGACGTCTTGTTGGTCCACCTGCCGCTGTTCCACATCTATGGTCTTGAGGTGTTGATGAACGGCTGCATCGGAGTTGGGGCGACCCAGGTGATGATGGGCCGTTTCGATATCGAGGAGTTCCTGCAGCTTCTGTCCAACCACAAGGTGACGGTGCTGTTCACCGTGCCGCCAGTCGGTCTCGGATTGACGCAATACCCCGGCGTGGCCAACTACGACCTGTCCTCGCTCAAGCTGGGCTTCTTCGGCGCGGCGCCGCTGTCCGCCGACATGCAATCGCGCATCCAGGACGTCCTCGGCTTCCCGATCATCCAAGGCTACGGCATGACTGAGACCTCCCCTATCACCAACTTCGACTTCATGGAGCCTGAGTTCGCTCGACTCGGTTCGATCGGCCCCGCCGTGTCCGACACCGAAGAAAAAGTCGTCGACGTGGAGACCGGGACCACCGAGGTGCCGCGCGGCGAACCAGGCGAGCTCATGGTTCGCGGTCCGCAGGTGATGAAGGGCTACTACAACAACGCCGAAGCCACCGCTGAGACTCTGACCGAAGACGGCTGGATTCACACCGGCGACATCGTGAAGATGGACGAGGACGGCTACGTCTACGTGCTGGACCGAAAAAAGGAGCTCATCAAGTACAAGGGCTTCCAGGTCCCGCCCGCCGAGTTGGAGGGCATCCTGCTTGAGCATCCGGGAATCGCCGACGCCGCCGTCATCGGCAAGCTCGACGAGGAGTCCGGCGAGATCCCCAAAGCCTTCGTGGTCCGAGCCGCCAACGCCGACGTATCCGACGCCGACGTCATGGGCTTCGTACGCAGCAAAGTCGCGACGTTCAAGCAGATCCGCGAAGTGGAGTTCATCGACGCCATCCCCAAGAACGCCTCCGGCAAGATCCTCCGCCGCATCCTGATCGACCAGGAGCGCGGCGAGGGGTAGGCGCTACACCTCGATGATGCTGGCGTGAGCTAGGTTGCTGACTTGGTCCAGGCGGACGCTGTGGAAGGGCTCCGGGGACTGGGTGTTGGATAGGTAGCTGAACGACACGCCGGAGTCGGGGTCGGCCCACGAGTATGAGGAGCCGGCGCCGCCGTGTCCGTAGGTGTTCGGCGAAGCGATTGTGCCGAGGCCGCGAATGGTCGGTGTGTAGCCTCGGACGTGGGGGCCGAGGCCGCGATGCATGGTCATTCCCATGCCCTCGTCAAATCGGTCGCCGGTGTGGTTTCGGGTGGCGAACTGTATGACCCGAGGACTCAGGACGCGCGTGCCGTTGAGGACACCGCCCGCTGCCAACATCTGGTAGAAGGCCACCATGCCCGCCGCTGTGCCGTACCCACCCCCGCCTGGTATTCCGGCTGCTTTGTGCTCAGGATTGTTGTAGCGGGCCGGAGCGACGGTGGCGCCGTTTTCGTCGTCGTGCATGTCCGCGCATCGGCTTTGAGTGTCGCCCGGCACTCCGACGTAGACGTGGTCAGCCAATCCGATGGGCGCGAGCAGATCGTTTCTGACGACTTCGCGATAGTCGCGGCCCGTGATCGCTTCGACGAGAACCATGGCCGCCCAGTGGGCAGAGCCGCCGTGGTATGCGATCCTGGAGCCTGGTGTCCAGTCCAACGTGAAGTCGCACACCTCTCGCCTGAGTAGATCGTGGTCCTGCCAAACTTCTTCGGACACCGATGCGTCTGGAAAGCCACCTTGATGGGTGAGCAACTCGAAGAGCGTGACGTCTCCTTTGCCGTGGCTGCCGAACTCCGGGATGTGGTCTGAGACCTTGTCGGCGAACCGGAGGGCGCCGTTGTCGACAAGCTGCCAGACAGCAGCGGTGACCAGCACCTTGGTTTGCGAGAAGAGGAGCCAGAGCGTCGAGTCATCCGCGGGGGTAGATGGGTCGATGGTCGCCCGGCCAAATGTCCGGAGCCTGGCGATCTTGCCGTGGCGAGCCATCGCGTACTGGGCGCCGGGATATCGACCGCATTCGATATGGCTTTCGATCAGCTTATCGAGCCGGTCGAGCCTTTGCGCGTCGAGACCGACGGCGTCAGGGGAAGTCGACTCAAGTGGAATGGAGATGCCGGTCTCGGTTGCCATGCGCGCTCCTTCGACGGTTGGCGTTTTGATTCAGAGGATTGCCGCCCCGGCCCGAGTGTGTCGATCTTAGTCGGCTACTCGCAGAAACGCGGCCTTCATTCGTTTGCTCGCCAATTCGAGATCGTCGACTGAGGCGTTGGAGAAGGCCAGTCGGAAGTGGCTTTTGTCGGCATCGAATCCGTCTTTGAAGAAGAACGAACCCGTGGGGAACATCAGTCCTTCCTCGGCGGCAGCGTCGGCCAACTCGGCAGACCCGACCCCGATGCACTCGACCCACAGGAAGAAGCCTCCTTCCGGCCGAATGAATCTGATGTATGGTTCGCAGTCCTCCATCAACGACTCGCTCAGAGTCTTGCACTTCAGCGCGTACAGGGCGCGCATCCGCTCTACGTGGGGTTCAAGCGCTCCCGAGTCCACGTATCGGGCCAGAGCTCTCTGGACCAACGGATTGTTTCCCATGTCGAATCGCACCCTCGCAAGGGCGTCGATGTATTCCGGGATGGCTTCGACCCAGCCGACTCGCGTGCCTGTAGCGATGATTTTGCTGAACGATCCCATCCTGAGCACGCCCTGTCCGCCTGACAGCGAGAACATAGACGGCGGAGGAGGTTCGTCGTAGTAGAGTTCGGTGTAGGCGGCGTCTTCGAGAATCATGACGCCGTATTCGGCGCACACGTCGAGCAGTTCGAGCCGGCGGTTCAGCGACATTGTCAGCCCCGACGGGTTGTGGAAGTCCGGAATTACGTAGACGAACTTCACTCGCTTGCCGTCGGCGACAGCCCGTTCGATGCAGGCCTTGACGCCGTCCACCGACGTGCCCTGCTCGTCGATGCTCGTTTCGACTACGTCCGCCATGTGCCCTCGGATCGTCCGAACCGTGCCGGAGAAGCTGGGGCCTTCTACGATGGCGATGTCGCCCGGGTTCAGGAAAGCATTGCAAATGTTGTCGAGAGCGCCGGAGCTGCCGTTGTGCATCGTGAAGTTTTCGGGACTCAGGTCCATGCCTTCAATGACGCTCTGGCGGCGAGCGACGGACTCGCGGAGCCCTTCGAATCCGAGAAGGCCGCCGTAGGTCATGGAATCGTCTCGCTCTTCGGCTAGCACCGCTAAGAGTGATTCACGGAGTTCCGCCACGGGCACGGTCGGCCCGTCAGGGATGCCTCCTGCGAGTGCGATGGGGTTCTCGACTTGGGTGGGCGCGATCCAGGATCTGCCCGCGTCGGTCGGACTTCCAGCGCCGATTGTGATCGCGGAGTCAGAGAGCAACTCTTGGATATCCCGCCGCCCCCAGCTCCGGGCCAATTGGCCGGCCAAGTCACCTACATCGCTAACTGCCATTGTTGCTCCTCGTTGCTCTTTGTCTTCCGAAAACGCTCGATGCCATTATCGTAAGGCAGCGACGCTCGTTCAGGCATTATTCGATCGCCCACCTGCCGATGGCCGCCCGGCGCCATTCGCCTGGTGGGGACGACCGCGAATCGACGGTCTTCTCGCAAGACGAGCAGTCGATGTCGCGGTCTATCGCCGTCTTCAGTGCTAGGCACGGGGCAGGCGGCGATCATGACACACAAAGAAGTATCCCACATTGTGTCGCCGTCGCGCGAATTCACAGCATGTTACACCAATTTCACAGGCAGCGTGGGCGCTGCCCTCGGCGACTGCCGATATCTTCAGGATCGTATCTCTCCGCCTCGCCAACGTCTGCGTTGAAGTGCACCGCAATGATCATTGATAGGCTGTCCGATCAAGCATCCTGAGGGCAAATAGCATTCGGGCGTGTTGGATTCCGTTCTGCTAGGATGTTGACGCCAATCCAGCGGCTACGACTTAACTAAAGTTGAGGTGATCCTGTGGGCAGACACTATGACGAGGCGGCGATACCGAACGAGCTGCGACGAAACTTCAATGTCTATGACCGAATCGGAGAGTTGGGGCTGCATCTTGGCTCCTTCGAGGACGAGGTCACATCGCTGGCCGGAGCCGGAATCGCCGGTGTGGTGCTCCACGAGGGTGGCCTCGTGTATCTCTCGGGGACCGGCGGCGGCACGTACCCGATGAACGACGATCCCGATCGAATCGAGCACGGAAAAGCAGGCGCGCGCGACGCTGCGGATGTGTTGATACGTCGGCTCCACTGGGCGTTGAGTTGTGGCGGCGAGGGAGACTTGAACGACGTCCTGTACACGGTCAAAGCGCTGGGCATGGTCGTCACTCCGGGCGGCGGCGCCACCAGTGCAGGGCCTCCGGTCACGAACGGTTTTTCGTTCCGATGGCACTCCGTCTTCGGAGGGCCGTCCAGCGATTACGCGGTGAACGGCGTCGATCCGGGCGGGTTCGCCGGCATACACGCTCGCAGCGCAATCGGTGGATTCGACGGCAGATTCTCGATCGAGCCGGAGATCATCGTCGCTGTACCCGCGGTGCTGGCTCGTGAGATCATTTCAAACCGCGGCTGGGTGTTCCCGCTGCCTCCGGTCATGTTGGAGAAGGTCACCGCGGCGCGCGCCGGAGCATAGACGAAGGGTGAGACCTGGCTTGGCGCCGATTCTATCGGGGCCAGAGTAGCGCGGTGTGGCGTGGCGAATACCATTCGCACGACGTCCCGCCTGGTCATCCGTCGACAATTGCTGAGGCGCTCCGCTCTCGGCGAGAACGGCGCGGCTGATTCCTTGACCGTGTGGCAGTGCGCTACGTACACTGTGGCCCATCGTCGAACTCGGACTGAATGCGGGATGGAGGCGTTGCCTTGAGTCGATCGGAGCTCTCCGACGCTCTGTTCACCGACCTGTACCAACTGACCATGGCACAGGCTTATTGGCAGAACGATGTAACCGGCGAAGCCACGTTCGATCTGTATTTCCGCAATTTCCCGCCGAACCGCGCCTACTACGTTTTCACCGGGCTGGAGGACATCCTCGACTACCTCCAGGACTTCAGTTTCCGCGACCTGGATCTGTCGGCGCTCGACGCGTTGGGCATCTTCGACCAAGGTTTCCTGGATTTTCTGTCGAAGCTTCGATTCACGGGGCGTGTCCGGTCGATGTCCGAGGGCACGCTGCTCTTCGCCGACGAACCGGTTCTCGAGGTCTCCGGGCCGATCATCGAGTGCCAGCTTGCCGAAACCTTCATCGTCAATCAGATCAGCCTGCAGACGATGCTGGCCACCAAGGCGGCGCGAATGGTCCACGCTGCACAAGGCCGGCTGCTGGTCGACTTCGCGGCCAGACGCACGCACGGAACAGACTCGGCGATGAAACTGGCGCGGTCCTCGTACATCGTCGGGTTCGTCGGCACCAGCAACGTCCGGGCAGCGGCGACCTACGGCATTCAGGCTCACGGGACGATGGCACACTCATTCGTCAGCGCGTTTCCGACCGAAGCGGACTCGTTCAGGGCGTACGGCCAGTCGTTTCCTGAGTCCAGCACATTCCTGGTGGACACCTACGACACCGAATCAGGTGTCCGCAACGCCGTCGACATTGCCAACGAGATGAAACAGCGTGGGCATACGCTGCGAGCGGTGCGCCTGGACAGCGGCGACCTGCTCGAACTCTCGAAAGTCGCGCGCGGATTGTTGGATGAGGCGGGTCTCGGGGACGTGATGGTCCTCGCGTCGGGCGGACTGGACGAGTACTCCATCGAAGCGTTGGTGAAGGCGGGCGCCCCCATCGGCGGCTTCGGGGTCGGCACCAGACTGGGGTCGTCGGCCGACGCGCCCAACACCGAATTCGTGTACAAGCTGGTGGCGTTCGAGGGTAAACCCGTTGTGAAGTTGAGTTCCCAAAAAGCCAACCTGCCCGGAGCTAAGCAGGCGTGGCGGGAGATCGATGACGACGGCTTATTCCGGCGGGACATTGTCATGTTGGAGCATGAACCGACACCCTCTCCGGCATCCGAGCCGCTGCTTCACAAGGTCATGCAAAACGGCAAGGCGTCGGCCCAACATCCCGATCTAGACGAAATGAGACAGCGATTCCAAGGCCAGTTCGAGCGATTGCCAGAGCGGTTCAAGGAACTCGAGGCGAACCATTCGTACGACGTCATCATGTCCGAGGCGCTTCAGGAATTGACCGATTCCACGCAGCGCACGGCAAGGCGGCAGGAGTCCACATGAGCTACTTGGAGCAAATGCAGTCGAGAATCGACCGTGGCGAGGCCGTCATCCTGGACGGCGCCACCGGAACCGAGCTCCAGCGACGGGGAGTCCCGATGCACGGGGTTTGCTGGAGCGCCACAGCGCTGACAAGCCACCCCCAAGTCGTGCGCCAGATCCACGAAGACTACACCCGCGCCGGCGCCGACATCATCATCACCAATACGTTCTCGACGGACCGACCGACGCTGGAACTGGCGGGCATGGGAGACCAGGCACGCGATCTAACCGCTCGTGCTGTCGCCTTGGCGAAGGAAGCCCGCGACGCGGCGGCGGACCGGCCGGTGTGCATCGCCGGCTCGATGGCGCGCCACGGCGAAGGGTTGGAACGCGCCCCAACACCTGATGAGGCCAAGGCGGCATACCGAGAGCTCGCCCACCTCCTGGCGGAAGGCGGCGTAGACCTCATCATGCTGGAGATGATGCGGGACGTTGAGAGCGCCGCCCTCGCAATCGAGGCCGCGGTGTCCACTGGACTGCCGACGTGGGTCGGATTCAGTTGCCGGATTGACGACGGCCAAGTCGTGCTTCTCGACAGCCGAGGTGAAAGCTTCGCCGAGGCGTTGGATTCGTTGTTGTCGCTGGGAGCCAACCTCGTGTCCGTCATGCACTCCGAAGTCGCCGCGACGAACGCGGCCCTAAATGTCGTCAGAGATCGGTGGACCGGCCCCTCTGGAGCGTATGCACAGGCAGGCAGAATGGTGATGCCCAACTGGCAGTTCGAGGACGCGATTACGCCGGACGAATACCTGTCAATCGCCCAAGGCTGGGTGGAATCGGGCGTGCAGGTGGTCGGGGGCTGCTGCGGCATCGGCCCGGAGCACATCCGGGCGCTGAAAGACGGGCTGCCGGCGGTTGCCCGCCCTCGGCGCGCAGGCGCCTGATCCCATCCGCCGCCCTGAAGATGTGCGAGCAACTGACGGGCTTATCGCAACGGACATACCGGACAACGTTCCCTATGGGCCAACTCGTGCCCGCTGCTGCGCGAACCAGACGGGTTGCGCGGGGGCCTTATCCGGCTGCTTGACTCGAAGCTCGTAATACAGAGGTATGTATGGCTTGTATTCGTCTCGAACGCGTCTAAGCTCCTGAATTGCGGTCGCGTGAGCGTCCACGCGCAAGTCCATCAACGCGTATTCCTCGAATTCGTAGACAATCAGGGCCGCGGATCGATCCTGATTTGCCGACTCCGGATGTGCAGCTCGCTGCCCTCCGGCATCACGACCCGCCTCCAACGACAGCAGCAAACGCTCGTCTAGATCAAGGTCCTCGGTCTCCTCAAATACTCTGGCCATCGCTTGCACAACCTTCTCACTGTCGCTGGTGTTCCCCATCGAGGCATACCCGTCGCCGGTGAGGTGTCCTGTCCAGGGGCGTGTGCTCGTCCCGGTGTGCACGACCGCATTTCCGTCTTTGTCGACGATGCCAATCTGACGGTGTTCGAAATGAGGATCGGTCGAGCGGAGCTCTTGTATCACTCTGGCAGGCGAGTATCCGAACTCCAAAAGTCGCATGGCGAGCCGCCCAAGACGAGGGTCGGCGGCGGCCTGAGACGACAAGGCGGCGACGTTGGATTTGACGAAGGGACAGTACCCTCCAACGCCGAGTGACCAGGTGGTGATGCCTATGCCAAGCTGCCGAGTGCGTCGACAACGCCCAATGATAGTGTAAGTCACATCATCTCCTTCCGAAGAAGCTGAATCACCCGCGCAATCTGAGATCACGAGCACGCTGGTTCGATCATCGCTGGGGTGGATCGGGGACTCCTGATCCAACTTGTTTGCGCCAACTCGACCGCCCAGAGGTGATGCGTCACACGCTAGCAGCGCCCTTTTTTGTTGTCAATCGCCATATCAGAGGATCGAGCCCCCTCAGGCGAAGAGTGCTACGTGCAGGTTGCAAACGAAAAGATACGGATCGACGACTTCAATCAGATATCACCCTGGCGGACCACATCCAGCTATTCTGGCGATCGCGTTCACAGGCGATGACCGTTGCCCGCGCCAGTTTCCGGTGCACAACTGAAACGACGGACGATGTCCGATGGTTGCCGAAGACCACAGTTGCCAACCCTGAGGAGCGATCGACACAGTCGCAACGGCGCCGACGACAAGGCGGGTCGTCAAGTTTCGATCTTGTCGATCCGCACGGCGCAGACTTTGTATTCGGGGATACGCGAGTCTGGGTCGAAGGCTGCGTTGGTGAGGAAGTTCGCGGCATGGTCTTTGAGCTTGGCGAACGGAACGAATATCTCGCCGGGACGCTGCTTTTCCGTGTACATGGCGCGACCTTCCAGATCACCTCGGCGAGAGCGCACCCTGATCCAGTCGCCGTCCCCGACTCCGTGCCGGGCGCCGTCTTCGGCGGACATCGCGATCTGCAGATCAGGAGTGCGGGCCATCAGGTTCGGGACGCGGCGGGTGATCGTGCCGCCGTGCCAGTGATAGAGTATACGGCCGGTGTTCAGGATCAGCGGGAATCGTTTGGACGGCATCTCGTCAGCCGCGGGTCCTTGCTCGAAGGCCACGAACTTGGCCCTTGGCCCGCGCGGGAAGTCGTGTTCGTACAGGTAGCGCGTGCCTGGATGGTCGGGCGTCAGGCACGGCCACTGGATGCCGCCTTCGTCGTCGAGCCGGTCGTAGGAGATGCCGGCGATCATCGGCGCGAGTCCGGCCATCTCGTCGAAGATCTGCGACGGGTGGTCGTAGTCGAACTCGGCTTCCAGGTCGAGATCCAACTTTCGGCTGACGCACCGCGCGAGCTCGCTGACGATCCGCCAATCAGGCCGGCTCTCTCCGACGGGGTCGATTACTTTGCGAACCCGCTGAACTCGGCGCTCGGAATTGGTGAACGTGCCGTCTTTCTCAGCGAATGACGTCGCGGGAAGAACGACGTCGGCGATCTGAGCCGTCTCGTGTAGGAAGATGTCTTCGACCACCAGGAACTCAAGATTCCGAAATGCCTCCTCGGCGTGGCGCAGGTCCGGCTCACTCAGGAGCGGGTTCTCGCCGGTGACGTACATGGCCTTGATCCGACCTTGGCTCATGGCCTCCACCATGTCCGTGATCACCAGACCGGGCTTTGCAGGCAGGTCGTGATTGCTCCAGGCGGATACGAATTTGCGGACCGATGCGTCGTCGATCGTTTGGTACCCGGGGAACGCGTTTGGCAGGCATCCTGCGTCTCCACAACCCTGGACGTTGTTCTGGCCACGCAACGGCGAAATTCCCGAGCCGGGCTTCCCGAGTTGGCCCGCGACGAGCGCCAGGTTCACCAACCCATGGGCGTTGGCGGTGCCGTTGGTGTGCTGCGTGATGCCCATGCCCCAGATCAGGCACGATCCGCTGAACGGGGGGCGAGCGTACATCCGTGCGGCCTGCACGATGTCGACCGCGGGCACGCCCGTAAGTTGTTCCGTGTATTCCGGGGTGTACTTGCGGACGACTCGGCGCCAATCGTCGAACCCTTCGGTGCGGTTTTCGACAAACCGCCAGTCGAACATCCCTTCGTCGAGGATGACCTGTGCGATGCCGTTGAACAGAGCGACGTCCGTGCCCGGCTTGGGGCGCAGCCAGAGATCGGCGATGTCGCACATGTCGATGCGGCGCGGGTTGATGACGATCAGTTTGGCGCCGCGCTCGACCACCGCCCGCCGCATCCTGGCCGCCGCCACTGGATGGTTCGAGTTTGCGTCCGAGCCGACAATGACCAGGCAGCCCGCCTCCTCGTAGTCGATGTACGAGTTCGACGTTGCTCCGCTGCCAAGCGCCGCCAACATAGCTTCGACCGAGGGCGAGTGGCAAAGACGCGTGCAGTGGTCGATGTTGTTGCTCTTCATAATCAGGCGGACGAACTTCTGCTGGACGTAGCCGTCCTCGTTTGTCGCCTTGGCGGAGCATAGGGTCCCGAACTTGTCGCCCCGATACGACGCGAGACGATCGGCTACGTAGTCGAGCGCTTCGTCCCAGGAAACCGGCGTCAACTCACCCTTTTTCCGCACCAAAGGTGTCTTGATCCGATCTTCGTGGTTCACGAACGAGAAGCCGAACCGGCCTTTGACGCACAGCATCCCCAGGCTCGACCGGTTATCCGGGTCGTCAAGCACTTCGAAGATGCGGTCGTTGGAGTCGACCCGCGCCTTGATTCCACACCCCACGCCGCAGAACGGGCACACGGTGGTCACCGTACGCACGGGGCTTGGCCGCGGAGTAGTGACTTGAATCGCGCCGGTCGGACATGTCGCCACGCACGATCCGCAGGTTGTGCAGGCGGAGTCGACCAGCGGACGATCCATGAACGTGCCGATCCGGGTCGCCCGTCCTGAACCGAGGACATCGATGGCGCCGATGAACTGGTGTCCGTCCTGACACGCCTGTGCGCAACGTCCACAGAGGATGCAGGCATCCATGGCGATGCTGAACACCGGGTTGCTGGCGTCAGTCGCTTCGCTGGTTCGGCCTTGCCAACGCGCGCCGTGGACGCCGTAGCGCTCGGCCGCTATGGTCAGGCCGCGATGGTCCGGCGACGGATCCGAGCCCTGGTCAGGCAGCATCCCCAACGTGAGTTCCAGTACGCCTTTGCGAACGGAGTCCAACTCGGGCATGTCGGTTCGGATGCTCATGCCTGCCGTTGCGGGCGTCGAGCACGACGCCGGGAATCCGCGAACCCCGTCGATCTGAACGAGACACGTGCGGCAAGCCCCGATCGGCTTCATGTCGGGGTCTTTACAGAGTTGGGGGATGTACGTGCCCGAGGCGTTGATTGCGTCCAACACCGATGAGCCGTCGGCGGTCGAGTACTTGCTTCCATTGATCGACAGGGTGATGGTCATGTCCCGAAAACCAGCCAATTCGGGCGGTTCACGGCCGCAGATTTGTGGTCCGCCAGCGGCCCTTCGAC
>DCWO01000031.1:0-710 GCA_002328865.1 Dehalococcoidia bacterium UBA2160
GGCATCGACGCCCTCACCGGCGAAGGCAGTTGGCGGTTCATAGCCGACGGTCCCGTATCGTCGACGCCCGTGTTGGCCAACGACATGCTCTACGTGGCTTCAAGCAACGGGATCCTGTACGCCATCCAGTAGGCCGGTTGTCCGGGGCGATGTAGTCATGGCCGGCGGAGCTTCCGTTCTCCCGAGGCCAGTTCCGCGGAGTGCCTGGCGGTCAGGCGCCCACACCGTATCGATGACCGGTTAGCAGTTCGCTCACCTTTCTGGCGAGGTCAACCGGAGAGAAAGGCTTGCGCATAAATGCGGCGTCCTGCCCCTGCGAGTACTCGTCGCTTGGGAGACCTGCTCCGCAGTCGGCGTAACCGGAGACGTACAGGATCTTGGCGCCAGGGTGCAGCACTTCAAATTCTTGAGCCAGCTCACGGCCTCCGAGCACAGGCATCACGACGTCGGTGACAAGCAGGTCGATCTCCTGGCCGCTCATGGCGCGAGCTGCGTCAAGCGCCTCCCGCCCGTTGCAAGCTTCGATGACGCGGTAGCCCTGGTTTCTAAGGGTCCGCGATGTCACCGCGCGCACAGCCGGCTCGTCCTCGGCCAGCAGAATTGTTCCGATCCCTGACGGCATCGCGCGCGTCCCGTCGCAATACGAACTCGCTGACGCATCGATGTCAGGCGGAGTCGATCTGGGCAGGAAGATGTTGAATGCCGTGCCG
>DCWO01000031.1:1034-10619 GCA_002328865.1 Dehalococcoidia bacterium UBA2160
CGTGCCGCCGGAGCGAGTGATGATTCCGTGGCAGATCGAAAGGCCAAGGCCCGTTCCTTTGTTGGAATCTTTGGTCGTGAAGAACGGTTCGAATATCCGAGCAATGACATGTTCCGACATCCCCTCGCCTGTGTCGCTGACGCTCAAGTGCACATAGTCGCCGGGCTCTAGATCGGGGCAGCGGGCCGCGCCAGGTTCCGAGACCGACACATTACTGGTTTTCAGCGTCAGGCGCCCCCCGGCGGGCATGGCATCGGCCGCGTTGATGACGAGGTTCAGTATGACCTGCTCCAACTGGCCTCGGTTTATGCTGACGTATCCGAGGTCCTCTGCGAGCTGTGTTGCCATGTCCACGTTTTCCGAGATCACTCGTGACAGCATCATTTCCAAGCCGGCAACGGCGTCGTTGACGCAAACTGCCGCCGCCTGGCCAACCTCTCCGCTGGTGAGAGAACGGACTTGTTGAGTCAGCAGAGTGGCACGCTCCGCGGCTTTTTCGATCTCTTCAAAATAGGCCCTGAGAGGATGGCCTCACGAAGTTTGAGCAATCCTAGTTGCGAGTAGCCGAGAACCGCCGACAACAGGTTGTTAAAATCGTGGATGATCCCGCCGGTCATTTGGCCGATTCCTTCGACCCGCTGCGTTTGGAAAAGCTGCTCCTGCAGATCCTGGCTCTCCGAGATGTCTCGCTCGACCAATGCGAACTGGCCGTCGCCTACGGGGGAGATTGCAAACTCTTTTGGGAATGTATCTCCGTTCAGCCGCACCCCTCGCCCTTCGCCCGACCACCGCCCCGAGCGTCCTGCTTCCGCCAGAGCGGACCTGGCCAGCTTCCTTGAGTATTCTCCGGCGAAGAACGCGCTGAGGTCGACGCCCTCAAGTTGTGCGGGCTCGTCGAACAGATACATCGACGCCATTGACTTGTTGGCGCTGACGACGTAACCGGATTTGTCGATGATCGCCAGCCCGTCCATCGCGGCATCCATGGCCGCGACATGACGCGCCGTCTTCTTTTCGGAGCGACTGCGTTGGACCGCCGACAGGATCGATTGTTCGAGCGCCTCCGCGCAGACTTCGTCTCGGTAGATCCGGTCCGCCGTGCCCAACGAAGGCGTATCGACCTCGTCACGGCACGCCATCACGATGATCGGGGTCGTCAGACGATGCTCGTCAGCGTATTCGAGGATCGAAGGGCCATCGAAATCGCCGAATCTAAAGTTCAGCAAACAGATATCGTACCGTCCGGAACGCAACTCGTCCAAAGCGCAAAGATAGTCGGGCGCCCATCTGATCACGTACTTCGTCCGGTTGATTCCGGACAACAGCGTCTTGATGGTCAAGACGTAATCTCGATCGTCTTCGACGAATAGAATGCGAATAGACGAGCTTCCTTTGTCCTCGAGGTCGATATTCAAAGGGCGTCTCCATCAGGTCGCTGTTGATCGCTAGACGACATCAATCTGGTGTTCGTTGGGCGATGGTCCACGGGCGCCGGAGGTCTCGCGACGCCAACGATATTCTGAGTCGATTCCCGCCTCGGCAACAATCGCCGTACGTGCAGACCCAGTTCGCCTAAGTGTCCGGAACATACCAATCTGTGTCTCAATCGTGTCATTTTACGACTGGCCGCTCATGGGTACGAACCACCATAACCACTGGGGACTGCCCGAATCTTTTGGAACCGTTGAGCTTGCATGGGCGAATCATGTGCGCGATATGAGGCGAAGCAAAAAGCCAGGCGGCCACGTATTACGAGTAGCATTGACCTCGCGGCGAGTCTTTCCGGCAATGGCCAAACCCGCTGAGCCTGTCGGTGCTGCGTTACAATGGAGCGGGAGTTGTGTCGCCACATGATCGAGATCGCAGTCGCCCTTGTTGCAGCGTTTTTCTTGGGCTCGGCGCCGACCGCGTACCTAGTCGGACGGGCCGCGAGCGGCGTGGACATCAGACGCTCTGGCAGCGGAAATCCGGGCGCCTTAAACGCATACCGGCAGCTTGGTAAAACGGCCGGTGTCATAGTGCTGCTTGCGGACTCCGGGAAAGGCGCGGCGGCCGTCTATTTGGGCCAACGGCTGGACATTCCGATGAGCGCACTGGCTGCCGTGGCGGCAGTTGCGGCCTTGGGCCACAATTTCTCGCCCTTCCTGAAATTCAGAGGCGGCAAAGGTGGGGCGGTCGTGCTGGGAATTTCGGCAATCATGCTGTTGGGAATTACGGCGATAACAGTCGCATTCGGAGCTGTGCTGTACGGCGTGACACGCCACGCGGTTTGGGCGATGACCGGCACGTTTCTGTTGCTGAACGCTCTGACCATTGCCACGCTTCAACCCGTCGGACAGATCAGCCTCTGTTTGGCGCTCTCAGCCTTGGTAGCCGGCACACACCTGTGGCGTCAGTATCCTCAAGTGTCGGTAGCCATGCGAGAACGCGCGTGGCGCAGATTCATGACAATCGAGTGATCTCCGGGGGCGGCGCGGTCGTCGGCAAGATGTCCGTCGCAATCGCATCTGTCCGGGCACGGTCGATGGCTGCGCGTTGGGCGCTCAATCGAACTTTGAACTCCAAACGGTTTCGGCGCCCTGCCTCCCCGCGCCGGAGGCGCTGGCTTGCAGCGTTCAGACCTGGAACGTGCGTTTGGTGTGGCGCGAGCTTCGAAGAACAAGTAGAATGTGCGGAACCTGACGTGCGCCCCGTCTGCTGCAACGGCGCAGGCGTCGAGCCAACTCAAATCGGAGGCAAACCGTACCATGACCAACAAGAGCGTCCGCTGTATGCTATTGGCCGGAGTCGCGCTATTGGCCATCGTTGCGATGGCGTGCAGTTCGGACGAGGAAACCCCTGAACCGGCGTCCGCCGCTCCAACCGCAGCCGCACCCGCCGCGCAACCCGCTCCCACCGCTGCGCCCCCGTCGAAGCCTGCCGCACTGATGCAGTTTCCGGCCAAACCAGCAATGGGCATAGATCCGAAAACGCCGCACTACGCGATCATCGAACTCGAAAAAGGCGGCGAGATCGAAATCGAATTATTCGCCGAAAACGCCCCTGAGACCGTCAACAACTTCGTATTCCTGGCCCGAGCCGGATTCTATGACGGAGTCACCTTCCACCGTGTGATCGAAGGCTTTATGGCGCAGACCGGAGACCCGACAGGCACCGGGATGGGAGGACCTGGCTACAAGTTCGACAATGAGTTTCACCCCGACCTGCGGCACGGCAGCGCGGGCATTTTGTCCATGGCCAACTCCGGATTGCGCGGCGGCAGCGGAACCAACGGAAGCCAATTCTTCATTACGTTCAGGGACACGCTATTTTTGGACGGCTTGCTCCCAGACGGCTCGGCCAAAGACTGTTCGACCAACTCGTGCCATTCGGTATTCGGCAAAGTAGTCGCCTCCAGCATGGATGCCCTCAATGGCATCACGATCAGAGACCCGGCCTCGGCAAACTTCCTCGGCGATGTGATGACGACGATTCGCATTGAAGAGCGGTAATCCTCAATTCTGATAGCGAGACGACCCCGGCGCCAACCTGAGTGCAACATAAGGTCCGCCGATTCTGTGCGACAAACCAAAGAGAGCGCCCCGAAATTCCGGGGCGCTCTCTTATTACTGAGGAGGCTCGCTGCTAGTCGGCGGTAGCCGGGGCGACGGCGCCTTCGGTCGAACCCGCCGGAGGTGTCGTCGAGAAGCTGTACAAGCGCCCGGCCGCGCCGATCCAAGAATTGTCGTGGATCGACATCTGGCCGATGAGCGGTTGGTTGTTGACCCTGACCGTCGCGTGTGACGACTGACCGGAAGACATGACGACTTGCTGCGACGACATAAACGTGAACTTCGCGCCTTCCAATCCGGATATGCCAAGTTCCGAGCCGTTCACGACGTTGCGGAAGGCCAGGTTCATTACGGGTCTGCGCTGCAACGTTGAGAAGTCGATGACGAGTTGGCCACGGTCGCCGTAGAGGTAGCCGAACGGCGTTGGCCGCGTGAGCCAGTAAGCGGCTAAGCCCAAGATCGACAGGCTTACAGCAGCGAGCACGATTACCAGTGCGATGGGGACGGGCGCGGACTTCACCGGTTCAAGCGCCGGAAGCTGCGGCGGCACGGGCGTCGGGGCGACAACTGGCGGAGGAGGAGGTTGCGGCGTGGCAACCAGGGTTCGCAAGGTCGAAACGACCATCGAGTCCGTCGAGTAGGAGTGCATGCGGCCGGCGTACTCCATGTTCAACCGGACAATGACCGTACTGAGCGTCTCCTTGGCCGGCGTGTAAAACACGTCGAAGTTGGACGCTTTGCCTTCCGAGATGATGCGCTGCGGCACTAGTTCGATCTCGCCCGGTTCCTCGACGACGGTGGCCATGTCAACCGATATCCGTTCGCCAAACACGGCGAACGGGGTCCCGTTGATGTTGGCGAAGACGGTGGCGATCTTCGTGCGCTCCCCGGACCGCAGGTCGTCCACCTTGACCGGGGTGACGGCCAAAGACGGGAATGAGCGAATCTCGAACGAATCCCGGGCCGTAATCGTGTGCTCCAGTTTCGGCCACGAGAGCTCCAGCTCGACGCTGTAGTCGCCCTCGGCGGTTTGCGGGGGTATGGTCGCCGCGAAGTAGGCGTCCCCGGCCACGGCGTCCCCGAGCTTGCCTCTGTCGTTGAGCGAGTACGTTACGGTTGTCCCATCCGGAGACGTGATTCTGGCGGTGAGGGTGACTTCATCCTCCAACACTACGGGGAGTCCATGTTCGAACACGTACGCCGCCAACGTGGCAGGCTGGCCCAGCGGCTGGGCGCCGAACGACTGCAACATCAGCGAGTACTTGTTGGTCGAGTAGTGCCAACCCGAAATCACACCCTCGACGCCACGTGCGTCGATCTGCCACTTGCCCGGAGCGGGGTCGAGGATCTGCCAGATAACCAGGTTCGGCAGCTCCGTGAGCGAGGAAGAGGTTCGGTCGCCGGCCGACGCTTCGAAGCCGTCGGGATTTTTGATGCGGAACGCGGTTACGCGGTCTTCCCTGAAGAAGATCATGTTGGCCGCTTCGGTCCCCGGGGCGATATGGAGGGTCATTTCCAGCGAGGAATTCGCCGTAAGCTCTATTGAACCGAGCTCGGTCAACGAACCTTTCGCCTCCAACCTGAGGATCCGGTCGGCAAAATGCTCCATGCCGTCGGGAATCGACAACGGGTAGGATTCACCGCCCGTGTCCTTCGAGATGGCAGACAGAACGGCGGCGAGTTCTTCCGAGGCGCCCGGCAGCGTCACGGAGTGTAATGGCCAGCCCTTCTCCCCGAGGAGATGCACCATCTGAACGAGGCCGTTCTGCAACACCGGAGTCGTCATTTCGTCGGTCGACCCGGTAATGAAGTAGATCGCGGTTTGCGCGCCGGCGCGCTCGCTGCCAAGGAAATTGTAGATTTCGGCAAGCGCTCCCGAAAGGTCGCGTGCGGCGCCGGATGTTCCGGACAGCATGACATCCAATTCCCGACGTACGGCCGGGAACTCGACCGAGTCGGTTTCGATTGGACCAAGGGTCGCGAAAGGATCGTCCAACGCCACGAAAGCGAACGGCTGACCCTCTTTCAATTTGAATATCAATCCCAAAAATGAGTTAATTAGGTCGGAGTCGGCCTGAGCGCCGTCAAACGACGCTCGGTCGAATATCAGCACCGTGATCTTGTCCGATGGTTGCTGAGCCTGGGCGTGACTGCCAAAGCTGCCACCGACCCAAAGGACCAGAGCGACGAGTATGGATATCGATAACAGAGTCTTTTTCATATGACACGTACCCCGTGTTTAACGTTACGCAAGGCAGCCGAAAACAGTCAACGCGAATTTAGTTCAGATTTTAAGACAATCACCAATTCGAAGCGGTTGTTCTCGACGTTGTTGTCTCTGGCGGCGGCGCTGTGCGCGATCGCGTCGTGCGGCTCGGGCGATGCGGGAGATGAAGCGTCTTCGTATAAAACTACGGTGTCAGGGCGGATCGTTGACGTTCAAGCCGAAAGCTTCCTCGATCTCGACACCCTGACCGTGGCCGCGGACGACGGGCGTCGCTACCTGCTGGAGGCCAGGGGACGGCAACACGCCGGATTTCTGCCCAGCCACCTGCGCGAGCACATGGTGTCGGGCGGTCCCGTCACCGTGACGTTCCACGAAGAGGACGGCGCGTTGGTTCTCGACTCCATCACCGACTAGGGTTGGCCGATAATTGCGAAGGCCTGTCCGAGGCTCCACATTGTCCGTTCGTCTTGAGCCCGTTGAAGGACCTCGACGCGCCAAATTTCCGGCGCGACAGGCGCGCGCCAATCACCTTCGCCAAAACGTCATCACAATCTGGTCGTCACATCCGCTTTAGGGCGACGTGGACGCAAACGCGTGTCCGATATGATCGCCGAGCCGAACTCGGCCAGGCAACATCGCCCAAACGATGAAGAGACAACTCGCTACAAGCAATGGAGGCAATTCATGGCTGGATACTTAATCGCGGATGTCGATGTTCACGACCTTGAGGCGTACGCTGAATATCGAAAAATCGTTGGCGCGACCATAGAGAAACTTGGCGGCGTTCCTCGTCAGGGCCGGAGCGCACGAAGTCATCGAAGGAGACTGGAATCCCCACCGGGTCATCGTCCTGGAATTCGAAAACGTCGCGCGGGCGAAAGATTGGTACGCCTCCGAAGAGTACGCGCCAGCCCTGGCTATCAGGCTCAAGGCGACGACGTCGAGCGCGATCATCGTCGAAGGCGCGTGAGAAGCTTTCCCCGCCCAGAAAGATGCACGACGCCGGGCGAAGACAGGGTAGGGCGATGATGCGAGGAGTGGGCCCGACAGGGTTCGAACCTGTGACCAATCGGTTATGAGCCGACCGCTCTACCACTGAGCTACGGGCCCGTATTGCAGTGGATTCAGCGTAGCCAATGGGTTTTTCGCTGTCAAGGCGCGGTTGACACGGAGCGGGGACGGGCGATACATTCGGCGTGTTTTCGACGCTCACTCCTATTCAACACGAGGGGCATGATGGCAGTTTCTAGAAAGATCAGCGGGCTGATGGAACAGGGCTCATGGATTCGGAAGATGTTCGAGGAGGGCGCCGCGCTCAAACAGCAGTTCGGCGACGAGAACGTATTCGACCTTTCTCTCGGCAATCCGATCATGGAGCCGCCGCCGGAGTTCTTCAGCGAGCTGAAGCGAATCGTCGACGAGCCGATCTCAGGTCTTCACAGGTACATGCCCAACGCGGGGTTCGTCGAGACCAGGGCTGCCGTGGCGGCCCAGCTTCGTGAGGAGACAGGCCTCGACTTCACCGCCAACCAGGTGGTGATGACCGCCGGGGCAGGCGGCGCGATGAACGTGATCTTCAAAACCCTGCTTGATCCAGGCGACGAGGTGATCGTCTTTGCTCCGTATTTCGTCGAGTACTTCTTCTACGCCGACAACCATGGCGGCACGGGTCACGCCGTCCCTCCGGACGACGCGTTCCTGCCCGATCTTGACGCCTTCGAGAGCGCGATCACGGACCGCACCAGGATCGTGTTGGTCAACTCTCCGAACAACCCGACAGGCGTGCTGTATGGCGCCGACGTCCTGGCCCGGATCGGCGACATCATCCAGCGCAAAGAGCGTGAGACCGGCAGAGAGATATTTCTGGTCAGCGACGAGCCATACCGGAAGATACTGTTCGACGGCCTGGAGTATTCGCATGTCTTCGAACGCCATGTTCGGAGCATCGTGGCCACCTCCCATTCGAAGGACCTTGCGCTGCCGGGCGAACGGATCGGATTCATCGCGGTCCATCCGGATTACGACGAAGGGTCCGAGCTCATGGACGGCCTGGTTTTTTGCAACCGCACCCTTGGGTTCGTCAACGCCCCCGCGATGATGCAGAATATCGTGGCCAAACTGCAATCCGTGACGGTTGACGTCGCCCAGTACCAGGACAAGCGGGACTTCATGTACGAGCAGTTGACCGACATCGGGTACGAGATGGTCAAACCTCAAGGGGCTTTTTACATGTTTCCCAAGTCTCCAATTGATGACGACGTGGAGTTCACGGCGGAACTGGTGAAGCACAACGTGCTCGTGGTGCCCGGGCGCGGGTTCGGGACGCCGGGATACTTCCGGCTTTCGTACTGTGTGACGGACGAGACCCTCGAAGGTTCGCTGGACGGTTTCAGGCAGGCGTTCGAGAGGAACTCGGCCTAGTCGGCGTGGCGCCAATCGTCAGATTCGGCGCCACCGGGTGGTCTGTCACACCCGCCCGAGAGTCTTCTGGAGGACGCCCCCAAAACCTCGTGGCAAGAGGCTTCGCCCCTTGACGATCCCTGGTGAATCGGCGCGAACTTTGGCCGGCCGGTTAGCCGCTGCTCGTCGGCGGGGCGTCCTTCAAGCCGAACCCGGTGACGGCCACAAGTACGCGGTCGTTCGGCGCGACATGGCCTGCTCCCAATAGCAACTCAAGGCCGGCGAACGCCGCCGCCGAGGTCGGCTCGCAGTAGATTCCCTCGGACTGGGCCATCGTGGCGTGCCACGATTCAATGGACGGCTCGGACACTGCGACGCTGACGCCACCGCTGGCCTGGAGCACGTCCAACACCTGGCGTTTCCGGGGCGGAGCGCCGACCGCGATCCCTCCGGCGATGGTTGCGGTCCCGGCTCGGGGCGTCCATCCGCGCCCTGCGAACGCCGCCGCGATGGGCATCACGGCCTCGGCTTGGATCGCGTGCATCTTCGGGGCGCGATCGAGCGCCCCAGCCGCGATGAGTTCTTGGAAGCCCTTCCACGCGCCTATGAATAGGCTCCCGTTGCCCACGGGGACAACGATGTGGTCGGGCAGGGCGTCTCCCATTTGGCGGGCAACCTCGTACGCGAACGTTTTCGTGCCTTCGAGAAAGAACGGACTCAGGTTGTGGGAGGCGTAGACCAAGCCTTGCTCGCGGCAGTATGCCATCGCGGCGTCGGTGGCGGCCTCGCGTGGTCCGTCAATTGCGTGAGTGTGGGCTCCGTATACCCCGATCTGCTGCATCTTGGCTTGAGGGGCCGAGGCCGGGGCGAATATGTGTGCTTCGATCCCTGCCTTGGCCGCGTACGCGGCGACCGACGCCCCGGCATTTCCTGACGAGTCTTCGGCGATGGCCTCAATCCCGAACTCTTTCGCCACGGACATCATGGCTGCGGTTCCCCGATCCTTGAACGATCCGGTCGGGTTCAGGTACTCGAGCTTGGCCATGGGGTTGTACAAACCCAGCGAGCGCCCGACGGCCTCCAGAGGCACGACTGGCGTGTCCCCTTCGCCTAAAGTCATTGACGGCGATTCCGTGTGGAACGGCATCGCCGGGATGCGTCCGGTTCCGCCGATTTCGGCGCTGGCGACATAGCGGACATCCAGCGGTGCGCCACAGGAGATGCACGCAAGCGTCTCCATGGACGGGGGATGTTCGAGCGCACATTTGTTGCACGCCAGATGGTAATGGGACATTGAGGCTCCTTGGCTGCGATCGGGTCGGTCCCGATGCTACGCGCGGCTGTATTCGGTGTCAACGACTGCAAGCCGCTCGTCCCCATCGCCAACGCCACGTGTGGACGAATAAA
>DCWO01000031.1:10955-11432 GCA_002328865.1 Dehalococcoidia bacterium UBA2160
TGCGCTCCGACATGTCGGAGCGCACTTCGTAGACGATGACCTGCATCAGACAAGATGGAGGAGCCGGATGCAGGCACCAGGCCGACGCTAAGTCCTCAAGGAGGACGGCTGCACCCGCTAGTCAGCCGCGTCGGCCATGGCTGCAACCTCAGTGATGGCGCCCTTTTCGCTGTCGCTGAGGACCTTGTCCAGGTCCAACAGGATCACCATGCGGCCTTCCATCTTCACGATGCCCAACAAGTACACCGAGTCGGCGGTCGTGATCACAGACGACGGCGGCTCAACCGATGCCGCGGAGATTCGCAGCACCTCGGTGACAGCGTCGACCACGACTCCCATGTCCTGCCCGCCGACATCCATTACGACGATGCGGTTGTCCTTGTGAAGCTCGTTGACCGGTATGTCGAACCGCTTTCTGAGGTCGATCACAGGGATGACGCTGCCTCGCAGGTTAATGATGCCCTCGACGAATCCCGG
>DCWO01000076.1 GCA_002328865.1 Dehalococcoidia bacterium UBA2160
AACAGATATCGTTGCAGGCATAAAACACCCCTCAATAGACAATTTCAACAGTGGTGTTAGTATACTTTCTACAATACTATTCTATGAATATGTTGGAACAGATGGGCTACAAACCCTCCCCTACGGAAGAGTGATCCGCAGGCGAGGTCCAATGGACCGTGAGTCCGTCGGTGATCAGCCGGAACTGAATGAAAACAGGGTGCCCATTAGCATCGGGGCGCCCCGTAGTGTTTCCGGTGATTCCTGTCGCGGATTACCCCGGCAGCAAGCCTTCGCCGACGAACAGCTCTTCGGCCTCGACGAGCGTTATGTCAGGCTCCGGCAGGACAAGGTCCGACTCCACTATCTCGTCGACGGGGACAGGCGTGCCCTTCTCTCGGACGAGGTCGAGCATCGCTTTCAATTGGCGCTCAAACGCCGCTTGGTCTTCCGCCGCCACGACCTCAACAAGCTGGTTGTCAAGCTCATTCAAATCGTCGATGAACGCGCCTGGGAGGTTGAACTGGCCTTCGGTCAGTATGCGAACTATCATCGTTCTATCCTCCTGGCAGCGCTTTCTTGTCGTCAGGCGATGGCCCGCCTCGCAACGCGGCCAACTCGTCCTCTACGTTCTGGGACGCGGTGAGTTGTTCCAACTCCCTGCTCAGCGGATCGCCGGCGGTTCCGGAGACATCGTCCAGCACGCCCAGTTCGGCGAGCTCGTCGATGGCGCCCGCCTTGGCCCGAAGCGTTTCGGTCTTGCCCTCGGCGCGCTCCACGGCAAGTTGAACGTCGCCCATCTCTTCGGACAGCCCAGACAGCGCCGACCCGATGCGGACCTGTGCCTGCGCGGCCCCGTACTGGGCCTTGATGATCTCTTTCTTGGACTTGAAGGCTTCGACTTTGGCTTGGAGCCGTTGTTCGGCGTGTGTTAGTTTCTCCTGTTCGATCTCCAATTGAGCGACCTGCTGGTCTAGACCCTCGAGCTCGATCAGCGCCGCCTGTTTGCGCTGCAAAGCCATGCGGGCGAGGTCTTCTCGTCCGGCTGCCAGCGCCTGACGCGCCTGGTTCTCCACCGTCGAGATGTTGGCTTTGACCTTCTCGGCCTGCAGTTGAAGCCGGCGTTTCGTCGTCACCATCTCAACGACGCCACGCTTGACGTTCTGAAGCATCTCACGCTGCTTCTCGTAAGCGTAGTCCAGAGTCTCGCGCGGATCTTCCGCATTGTCGAGAATGCGGTTCATTTTCGATTTCACGATTGTTGACATTCGGGTAAGCACACCCATGCCTTGACCTCCTGGGTTCGGCCTCGCGCCAGGCGTGGCCGGATTAGCTTCTCAAGATGGTTGGAGTCGTGTCAGTAGTCGCTTGAGCCGGACTTGCCTCCGGACATCATCTGAACGATCCCGACGATGGCGAGAATGACGCCGATCACGATGAGCAACAACCCCGTGATGTCGATCAGCCAGTCGATCAGGTCCCATCTCAGGACGGCGCCCATGATGAAGAGAATGATTCCCGCGAAGAGTAGGCCGCTGCCTGCAGCTTTGCCCATACCAACTCCTTCTTGAGCGCGTCTTCAGATGGCGCGCCTCGCAACTATATTACCCGACAATCCAGCCTATGGAAAGCGCGCCAAAGTAGTCAGTATGCCGCATCTTCCTCGAACGGGTACAGCGGGACCCTTCGTCTGTGGTACGTGAAGAACGACAGGTCGGATGTGGTGACGCCCGGAGAGTTGACCAGGATGATGCGCGAGGCTATCGGCTGGTAGGCGGGCCGGGGCGAAACGACGCCCTTGGCGACCACTATCTTGAACCGCTCCGGCATGATTCCCGCCGAGTACATCTGCTCCCGGGTCGTGTTGCCTGTCCTCTCGCTGGTGAGCAGGAGCGTGTGCCCGTCGGTCGTCTCGAGCACGACGGTGGTCCCGCCGTCGTAGTACCGCCAGCCACCGTGAGTCGGGTTCGGGTCTTCGTAGAGGCCGTCAGTCATCGCGCGGACCCGACCGGTCACTCGCACCGGTGACCCGTGCATGTCGTCGGTCTTGCCGCCGACATCCAAGGTCACTTCAGAACCGACGCCTGATTCGACGCAGTGAGCCACCGCCTCGGGATCGTAGAGCGATTGCAGGAAGCTCGTGACGCCGAGACGCTGCGCTGCCGCCAGAATCACTGTCGAGTCCGCGGAGCTGCCGCCGCCAATGTTGTCGCCGACGTCCATCAGCACGACGGGTCCCTCGTCTTCTGCCATCGCCTGACGGAGGGCCTCTTCCGGCGACGGCGTGTCGACCACAAACTGCTCGCGCATGCCCCACGCCCTGCGGGCCATCCAACGGACCGCGTCCCGTGCGGCGGATTCGTCGCCATCGGCGACGGCCAGAAACGACATGCCCATCTCCTCGACATCGGAGTACGGATAACCCTCGGCTACACTGGCGGTGAGGATTCCCTGCCTCTGGATCGCTGTCTCGCAGTCGCGTATCACGCTGGCCATCGGCTCCTCGCCGGTGAACTGTTTGACGATGTTGATGACCACTGGCGGCATCTCCAGCGCCTGCACCGGGCGAATCTCGCCGTTGATTGTGCGAACGATCAGCTCCGCGCATTCCAGGGCGCGCGGGCGCGGATCCAGGTGCGGGTTGGAGCGATAGAACGTCGCGACGGTGGTGTTTGCGATCATCTTCTGCGTGACGTTGCCATGCAGGTCCAAGGTCATCCCGACCGGGACATCCGGGCCAACCAGGTCACGGACGCGAGCCGTGATCTCGCCATCCGCATCGGGGCGCCTCTCGGACACCGCGGCGCCGTGAAGCGACAGCAGCACACCGTCCCATGGTCCGTTGTCGCGCAGAAGATCGAGCAACTCACCGACAATGCGTTCGAAGGCGTCGCTCGTGATCGTGCCGATGGGCCCGGTCGAGGCGAACATGAGCGGCACGACATCCACGTCTGGCCGTTCGCCGATCTCCAGGAAGCCCGCGTTGGTGGTGTGCGACTCCCCGAACTGCTGGACGATCTCATGGCCTCGATGAATGCTGAAACGGTCGTACGTGGCCGGCACGCGTGAAAAAGTGTTGGTCTCGTGAGACATTCCGAGCAAGGCTAGGCGCATGCGTTAGCTCCGTTCTGTTGGGGTTCGTGGCGCCGGTGCAGCCAGAGTATATAATTGGACGCGGAAAATTGCAGGATACAGGTTGGACGTCACATGAAAATCACCGACATCAAGATCGAGGTGGTCCGTCGGGCGTTGCCGGACACGGGGCTCGACTCGGACCTAGGCCGGTTCTCCGGCGAAGTCGAGCAGGGCGTGCTCCGCATCTTCACCGACGAGGGCGTCGAGGGCAACTGCTTTGTCGGCGCGTTCAGAGGAGGGGGCCATGCCCAATTCGGCGCCATCCTGAACGTCCTCAAGCCGGAACTCGTGGGCCGCGACCCTTCGGAACGTGAGTGGCTCTGGAGCAGGCTCGCGATACTGCGCGGACGGCGCGGCTTGAGCATGACCGCCTGGGCGCCCGTGGACGTCGCCCTGTGGGACATCGCCGGAAAGGCCGCCGGAGCGCCCGTGTACAAGCTCCTCGGCGCCCAGCGCTACGAAACCGAGGTCTACGCAACATACCCGCCGCGCCACACCACGCCGGAAGGCTACGTCGAGGAAGCCCAGCAGATCCAGGCGGAGGGCTTTCGGGCGTACAAGATACATCCAGGCGTCATGGCGACTCGAGACGTGATCGACATGGTGGACAGCGTCCGCGCCACCGTCGATGACGACATGGAGCTAATGCTGGATCCGAACAACGGCTACGATTTCCGCAAGGCGTACGACATCGGTCGGGCGTTGGACGACAACGGCTTCTACTGGTTCGAAGACCCGGTGCTCTACACTGACCACGACGCCATTGCGCAGCTTACCGAACGGCTCGAGACGCCGCTGTGCATGAGCGACAAACCGGAACTCCAGTATTACGAAGCCGCCCACATGATCCGGCAGCAAGCCTCACGGCTGGTTCGAGGCACTGCGGCGAAACTGGGCATCACCGGGCTCAAGAAGCTCTGCTCGATGGCCGAGGGATTCGGCATGAACTGCGAAATCGGCACGGCTGGCAATTCACTGCTGAACGCCGCCAATCTCCATGTGATCTTTTCGGTGAGCAATTGCGCGTATTACGAGTACTGGATGCCCGCCGCCGCCCACCAATTCGGCCTCGTCGAAGACATTAAGCTGAACGAGCGCCAAGTCATCGAAGCCCCAACGGCGCCGGGGATCGGATACGAGTTGGACTGGGAGTGGATCGACGCACATCGAGTCGCGGTTCTCGAGTGACGTCACGGTCGCTCAACCCACATCCCGATTTCGCCTAACAAACTCATATCACGCAGGAGACCGAATTTGGAACCACAGAACAGAGTCCAGTGGGTTTATGAAGCCAAAGACAACGAAGATTTGACGGGGCGCTACGACGAGTGGGGCGCCGAATACGATAGGGACATGGAAGATGGTCTCGGGTATGTCGGACCGCGCGATACGGCCGAGCTGTTCGCCCGGTATGTGTCTAAAGACGCCAGAGTTCTCGACGCGGGCGCCGGTACGGGACTGGTCGGCCGGGAGTTGCGTCGGCTCGGATTCAACGACCTCGTGGCGATCGACATGTCGGAGGGCATGCTCGAAGAAGCTCGCGCCAAAGGCGTCTACGGCGCGATGCACTTGATGGTGCTGGGCGAGCGATTGGACTTCCCGTCCAACTCCTTCGGCGGGACCATATGCGTCGGCGTCCTTACGCTCGGGCACGCTCCCGCCCGCTCTATTGAAGAATTCGTCCGAGTCACCCAACCGGGAGGCCACGTCGTATTCAGCATTAGGCCCGACATCTACGAAAGCCACGGTTTCAAGGATGTCCAGGAGGCCCTCGTCGCCTCGGGATCGTGCAAGTTGATCGAGGTCACGGCGCCTTCCGTGTCAAGTGTGAGGGGGGATCGAGAGGTGCTTCACCAGATCTGGGCGTATCAGGTCACGTCTGAGTAGAGCCGGCGCCGCTCGCGTTCCTGAGAATGAAAACGATAGCATGCCCTGAATGGTTGGGCACAGAAGGAGAACCGCATGTACGTTGGCACGCAATTTCGAGCTCGGTCTGATGACGACTATCGGGTTTTCGCGCAGCTTGGCCTAGAGCACATCTGCGGCTATCCGCCCGGTCGGGAGGACGACTGGACGCCGGAGCTTCTGACCCGGTACAGGGAACACGTCAAGTCGTTCGGTCTTACGCTGGACATGGTTCCGCTGCCGCTGTCGTCCGTCGAGATCTCGCGCGCGGAGAAGCCCAATATCATGCTGGGCAAGAGCCCCGAACGAGACCGTGAAATCGAGGCCATCTGCAACATGATCCGCGCTTGCTCCGAGGCGGGAATCCCGGCGGTCAAGTACAACCTGACTCTGCTCGGCGTCGTGAGCACCGAGCGACAACAATGGCGGGGCGGAGCGTCCAGCCGCGCGTTCAGCTACGCGGAGGCCGTCGCCGGGAACCCGCCGCTGACCATCGCCGGACCGACAGACGCCGACACCATGTGGGAGCGGATCGACTACTTCGTCCAACGAGTCATGCCCGTGGCCGACGAGTACGGCGTTCGAATGGCGCTCCACCCGCACGACCCGAGTATGCCGATTCCAAACGAGTTCAGAGGCGTCGATCGAGTGCTGGGCAGCATCGAAGGCTTGAAGAAGTTCATCGACCTGCATCCGAGCCCGAACCACGGGTTCAACTTCTGCCAGGGGACCGTCTCCGAGATGCTGGAGAAGCCGGGCGAGGAGATTTACGATGTCATTCGCTACTTCGGAAGCCGAAACCGGATCTTCAACGTCCACTTCCGCAACATCAAGGGCAAGCGCCTCGACTTCGTGGAGACGTTTATCGACGACGGCGACGTGGACATGCTGAAGGCCGCGGAGGCGTACAAAGAAGTAGGCTACCCGTACATGCTCATGCCGGATCACGTCCCCGAGATGGCAGGCGACAACTCGCGGTTGGTTGGCTTCGCGTACACGTACGGTTACATCCAGGCGGTGGTCAAGACGGTCAACCGGTAGGCGTCGGCGGCTGGCAGCGGCGCCCGAATCGAAAGCGGCGAGGGACCGAAGGGACTCTAGGGACGGAAGGCCGGACGCTGAACGAGACTGCCAAGCTCCCCTGCATCGGTAATCACACCATTGCGTCGTTGAGCGTAACGCCGAAGCCGGGGCCGTCGGTCGGCTCGATGTGGCCGTCTTCGGCGCGTGGCTCACCGCGCCAGAGTTCGTCTTTGGGCGCGCCGCGTGAGCCGGGCAGGACTTCGGCCAGGTCCATGCAGTCGGACGCCACGATCAGGTGCAGGCCCCAGACTTCGCCGCCTCGATGGGGAGCGACAGGAGCACCAACGCCGCGCGCGATGTCGAGGATGCGGAGCCCGGCCGTGATGCCGCCGCACCAAGTGATATCCGGCTGCCAGAGGTCCAAAGCCCCGGTCAATGCGACCTCGCGAAAGCCGTACTGCGTGAACTCGTGCTCGCCGCCCGCGATCAGCACGGGCTTGACCCTCGACTGCAGCGCGCCCTGGCCTTCCAGGTCGTCCGGAGTCAGCACGTCCTCGAACCAGTAGATGCTGAACTCGGCCAATCGCTCCGCCATCTCGAGGGTGACTTCCGTGTTCCAGGACATGTAGGCGTCGATCATGATCCGCGCGTCCGGTCCGAAGATGTCCCGAGCCTTCGACGCGCGATCGACCGCCGTCTCGTAACCGGCTTCGTCGCCGTCGAATCGGTGGGGGAACTTGTGGGCCGTAAAGCCCATCTCCGCGTACCATTCGGCGTCGGCCCCGGTGGCGTACGCCGGGACGGCGCCCTTCGTGCGCTGGCCGATGAGTTCGTGGACGGCGACGCCTTCCGCCTTGCCGAGTAGGTCCCACAGCGCCAGGTCGATGCCGCTGAGCGCCATGACGCCGATGCCGCGCCTGCCGTACGGTATGGAGGCAGCGTACAGAGCATCCCAGGCCGCCGTGATGTCGGCGACGCTGTCCAGGCGCCTGCCGACCAGCAACTCGCCCATGTGTCGGTTCACGACCTCGACGGATGCAACTCCGCCGCCGCCATAGCCGTAACCGACGATTCCGGTGTCGGATTCGACTCGCACCACGATCTGCCAGAAGTGCGTGCGCCACGAAGGTTGGACGTGGCTGTACTTGGGGTACACGGCTTTGACGTCGGTGATCTTCATAGTGCGACCCTCAGTTGGTTTTGGGGCCTTCCGATGGTCCAATCCTACTAGCGACAGACACGAACGGCAAGGCAGGAACTATTGTGCTAAGATTGGCCCGATTAGGCGGTCGCTGACCCTGACGATCAAGCTGAGGAGAGTACGGATGGCACACGAACAGATTCTGACTGAAGTTCGAGGGCGAGTGGGGATTCTCACGATGAATCGGCCGGACAGGCTGAACGCCATGACCCGCCTGATGGACCAGGAGCTCCGCACCCAGATCGCCGAGTGGAACGAAGACGACTCGATCGGCGCGATAGTCTGGACGGGGGCGGGCAGAGGCTTCTGCTCGGGGGCGGATATTAGTGGCTTCGAGGCCCGCGTGCACGGTGTGGCGCCGGACGAGCGTCCGGCCCCGCCCGAACAAACCTGGATCGACATGATAAAGTCAGCGAAACCGGTAGTGGCCGCGATAAACGGCGCCTCAATTGGCGAAGGCCTGACTCGCACGCTGACATGCGATGTTCGCGTCGCCGCCGAAAGCGCGAGGTTGTCATTTCGGTTCCTCCGCGTCGGCGTGACCCCCGAGGTGGCCAGCACCCACTACGCCGTCTACCTGATCGGCCTTGGGCGGACGCTCGAGCTGATGTTGACCGGCGAGATAATCATGGCGGCCGAGGCCTATCGAATCGGGCTGGTCAACCACGTGTATCCGGATGACGAGATGCTCGACAAGGCCGTGGAGCTGGCCACGAATATCGCCGACAACCCTACCTGGAACTTGGGGCAAGTCAAACGGCTTGTCCACCAGGACTACCTCGAACACGATATCGACAAGGTGCTGGCAGACGAAAGCGTGATCTTCCGTGAATCTCAGGGTCGCGAAGCTCATCGCGAGGCACTGGAGGCGTTTCGGGAGAACCGGCCGCCCAAGTTCCACTGACGCCATCGAGCATGAGATCGCTTGACCGTCGCCCCGACAAATACGTGGGCGATTCTGCAAGAGAGCGAGTCGGCGCCTATCAGTCGTCCTGAACGCCGATCTGTCATCCTGAACGTAGTGAAGGATCTGGGTCCTCGCAGGGGACAGCATGTCTTGCCGGCCGTATCATGCGCCCTGAAGCCGTCGGCGAACGGCAGGATCGTCCGACTGGGCATCGATCGTCTCACCCAACGCACAAAGTGATTGCGACCGCCCAGCAACGCTAGGAGAATCAACGGAATTGAGTTCGAACCCCGACAATCCGATCGTTGCCGTAACGGCGAGCAAGGCCAAGTACGCCGAGCCGTACACCGCCTGCGTCGAGCGTGCGGGCGGCACGCCGTGGGTGGTGCTGCCGGAACATCGCGTCACTCCCCAAGAGGTGCTTGGGCGAGCGCAGGCCCTGGTCTTGTCAGGAGGAGCAGACATCCACCCATCGAACTATGGCGACACGCTCGGAGCGGACGAAAAACTGTTGCTGAACCTCGAGCGCGACGAAATGGAGATCGCCCTGGCTCGGGAAGCCCTGGACGCCGACCTCCCGATATACGGCATCTGCCGCGGCATGCAAGTCTTGAACGTGGCCATGGGCGGTTCTCTGATCAGAGATCTGGAAGCCCACGCCGTCACGGCGGGCGAGTCCGTGTACCACCGAATCTACATCGCGCCCGGGAGTAAATTGGCGGCGGTGGTAGGCTCCGGAGGGTTCGTTCGCGTCAACAGCCGCCACCATCACGGATCTCGCGACGCGCACAAGTCGCGATCGCTGCTGGCGTCGGCCTATTCGCTCGAAGACGGGATCATCGAAGCGCTCGAAAGCCCGGACCATCGATGGGTGATCGGGGTGCAATTCCACCCCGAAAGGCGCCTCGAGGTCCCTCCACATTTTGACCGTTTGTTCCAGTCGCTTGTTGAGCGCGCAGCCGAGAGGTTGAGCGCCGTTCAAAAGGGGTGAAGTTTGGGCGCCAAACTGGTATAATTACTCCGTTAAATTCTATATGTTGTATACATGCAAGACCCAAACCACTCCATACAGTGAATTTCTTATTTTCCGCCCGCTTGCGCCAAGGTTGTCCGATCCTCCGCGGCGCCCAGCCCCCGAACACGGGGGTTTCGTCGAGTCAACGGCCCCGACCGCGAAGCTTGCGTAACCCGCTCAAATCATGCCGTGCCAACCGTGCACGGCGGTCCGGCGTCAACTCGGCGCCGTTGACCGAGTCAAGAACTGAACTCAGCATCAGGAGTCGTCAATGGTAACCAAGACCGAGTTCGGATTCATCCGGCCCACCCAGATCGTCGACGAGATGCGCAGTTCCTACCTGGATTACGCGATGAGCGTCATCGTGGCCAGGGCGCTGCCCGACATCCGTGACGGTCTCAAGCCGGTTCAGCGTCGCATCCTGTTCGCCATGAACGACCTCGGCATGAGGCCCGGCACCCCTCACAAGAAGAGCGCGCGTCTGGTTGGCGAGGTGCTCGGCAAGTGGCACCCCCACGGCGAGCTGGCCGTTTACGACGCGATGGTCCGAATGGCTCAACCGTTCAGCCTACGTGTTCCGCTGGTGGACGGTCAGGGCAACTTCGGCAGCCAGGACAACGACCCCGCGGCGGCTATGCGTTACACAGAAGCCCGCTTGGCGCCGGTGGCCAACGAGATGCTGGCCAACATCGACCAGGAAACCGTCGACTTCGCGGAGAATTTCGACGGCTCTCTCCAAGAGCCGCTCGTGCTTCCCGCCAGGCTGCCGAATCTCCTGATCAACGGGGCGTCTGGCATCGCAGTCGGAATGGCGACCAACATCCCGCCTCACAACCCGACCGAGGTGTGCAACGCCGTCATCCACCTGGTCGACAACCCCAACGCGACCTCTGAAGACCTCATGAAATACGTCAAGGGCCCTGACTTCCCGACAGGCGCCACGATCATGGGACGCGAGGGCATTCGAAACGCATACACCACAGGCCGAGGGCAGATCATCGTTCGGGCCAAAGCCGAGATCGAGGAGATACCCCGCACGAACCGGATGCAGATAATCATCACGGAGCTGCCCTTCCAGATCAACAAGGCCGCGCTGGTCGAAAAGATCGCAGGCTTGGTCAAGGAGAAACGGGTCGAGGGCATCAGCGAAATCCGCGACGAATCCGACCGGCACGGCATGCGGGTCGTGTTCGAGCTGCGCGGCGGCACTCAGCCGCAAATAGTCCTCAACAACCTGTACAAACACTCGGCGCTGCAGAGCTCGTTCTCGGCCAACATGCTGGCCCTCGTGGACGGGATGCCGCGCATCATCACGCTCAGAGAGGCGCTGCACCAGTTCATAATCTTCCGCCAGCAGGTCGTCCGCCGCAGGACCGAATACGATCTCAGGCGGGCCCGCGAACGCGCCCACATCCTCGCTGGTCTGCGGATCGCGATCAGCAACCTGGACGAGGTCATCCGACTGATACGGGCTTCCGACAGCGCGGAGGCCGCCCGCGGCGAACTAATCGCCCGGTTCGGACTCGACGAACCCCAGGCGCAGGCCATCCTGGACATGCAGCTAAGGCGCCTGGCCGCCCTGGAGCGTGAGCGCCTCGAGCAAGAGTACCAAGAACTTCAGGAATCCATCCGAGAGATGGAAGAGCTTCTCGCCGACGACCAGAAGGTGCTCGCCGAGGTCAAAGACGAGACGGCAGCCATCAAAAAGAAATACGGCTCGAAGCGACGCACGAACATCAGCGGCGACGCTCACGATCTCGACCGTGAGGACCTTGAGCCCCATGACCAGATCGTTGTCACGCTCAGCCGCGCAGGATACGTCAAACGGATCCTGGCGAGCACCTACCGCAATCAGCATCGCGGCGGCAAAGGCGTCGTCAGCATGAACAAACGCGACGACGACGCGGTGAAGCACATACTCGTCGTCGACACCCACACAAGGTTGCTGTTCTTCACGAACAAAGGCAGGGTCTTTTCGCTGACCGCCTACGAACTGCGAGCAGACGCCCAACGCAACAGCAGAGGCGTTCCCGTGGTCAACGTGCTCGCCGTCGGCGACACGGAGAAGATCAGTGCGATCATCGACATCACAAAGCAGGAACTGGAGAACGGGGTCGATCGATACGTCGTACTGGCCACCCGCACCGGAAGGATAAAGAGAATCGCCCTCAGCTCGGTGTCGAGCATCCGGGCATCCGGGCTGATCATCATGAACCTCAAACAAGACGACGAGCTTGTCTCGGTGAGGATGGCCTCGGAGGGCGAGGACGTGATCTTCGTCTCCGAAAACGGCATGTCCATCAGGTTCCCCGTGATGGCCGTTCCACTGCGACAGCGGGCCGCGGGCGGCGTCAAAGGCATGTCGTTGCGAGGCGAGGACACCATTGTCTCCATGGATGTCGGCTCGCCGGAACACAGGCTGCTGGTAATCAGCCGGCTGGGATTCGGTAAACTGACGCCTCTCGACTCGTACCGCACTCAGGGCCGGGGCGGCATAGGCATCAAGACGTTCAATATCCGGACCAAGACCGGCCCCGTCGCCGATGCCAAGATCATCGACGACAGCAAAGAGGTCTACGTGGTCTCGGAACAGGCGCAGGTGCTGCGCACAAATCTGTCGGAGATCCGCAGCATGGGTCGCGCCACACAGGGCGTGACCATCTTCAAGCCTGCAAGCGGCGACTTCGTGTCCTCGATCGCCGTCGTAAGCGATCTGGACCTCGACGACGGCGACGACAAGGCAGACTCGAAGGCGAAGGGCAACGGAAAAGGCAAAGCGAACGGCAAGGGCAAGGCGAACGGCAAAGCCAAGAACGGCAACGGCCGCAATGGCGCCCAGCAACCTCCGCTGACAGGTCTCGAGGAGTAGCGGGTAGGGCATCGACGTGATCCCCGCCCCGATACTCTGGGTGAGCTATCGTGTTGGTAATCGAAGCCCCGGAGGTCTTCCGGAATTCCGGCGACCTTCGGGCCAAGCAAAGCAACCACGACCCGCGCGATCCGGCGTTCAGCCATCGCCGGGTTGTAATCGACCTCAGCCGATGCCAATCCGTCGCGCCTGCCGCCGCCATGTGGTGCTTGGTGTACGCTCTGCTCGTCCGAATCCGCAGTGACGAATGCGGGCTGCGGCTCCCCGACGCCATTGAACCGACCAATTACCTGCGATCAACAATGTTACTCAGCATCCTTAGCGCATCAGGCGCTGACGTTGCCGATCGCGGTTTCGATCGACCCTATGATTCACTGCCGATACTGGCACTGACAAAATTCGATTCCCGGCATGAAGTAGAGGAAGCCGCCAACAATGCGTCCGAGGTATTGGCGCGAACAGGTCGGGTTGCTGCAAACCTGATACCGGTTGTGGGAGAATCGTTCATCGAACTCGCCAACAACGCTGTCGAGCACGCGGACTCTCGGATCGGTTCATTCGGCCTGATCCATCTCAACGGTTTCCCGTCCAAACCTGCAATCGTGTGCGCCGTGGCAGATGGCGGGATTGGCATAAGGCAGTCGCTACGGCAAAACAGACAATTCACGGAACGACTCCCCTTCGATTGGGTAGCTGCCGACCTTGCCAGGGAAGAAGGTGTAACCGGAACCGGTGACAACGTACGGGGTTTCGGCCTATTCGGTGTCGCCGAGGACACTCTGCAGACCGGACGAACGCTGCTGATCCAATCAGGTCGCGGGATCTTTCACATGACCAAGGATTTACGTCGAGCAGGCAAGAGCAGACTGTTTCCAGGTACTATTGTTGTTGCATCGATCCCATGTTGAGCGGTGACTCGTGACGAGTGTCAACGTCAGGGAGTTGATACCCAAGAACGTTCTTGGTTCGCGGGAGACGGCCAGGACCATCGCGTCGGATATTGCCCAGGCAGTCCACGAAAGCCACGGCAGCTTCGAGATTGACCTGCAAGGCGTGCTCGGCTTCGCCCCGGCTTTTTTCAGTGAAATACTGTCCATGATCGGTGAGGCATCTCAAGAGCAAAGCGTTCCGCTGGTGAAGTTGGTGATCGCTCATCCGCCGACAGAGCTATCATCCAAGCATCATGCCGTGTGCAGGCCTCATGGGTTAGTCATCTCTGAGAGCGAGCACGGCGATTGGCTGATTACTCCGACGAGTCCTCGGTGACTTTCCGCCTTCTTGTCGGCTGGATGGCCTAGGCCGTCAGATGCTGGATTCGCTTGGGGCGTGGGTCGTTCGGGCCAGATGGTGGGTAATCGCCTTTTGGGTGGCGGTGCTGCTGGCCAGCCTGCCGTTCGCTCCGCGAGCGACTTCGGCTCTGAGGTCTGGTTTCGGGGACTCTGACACCGAATCCAGGCAGGCCCTGCGCCTGATGGCCGAGCGGCTCGACATCCCCGAGACGTCGGTCACGCTGGTGTTCTCGTCCGACGATCTCACGGTCGCCGATGCGCGCTACGCGCGGGCGGTGGAGCGGGCAACGGCTCCCCTCACGCAGATCCCGGCCGTCGAGCGAATCGTCACGTACCACAACACGCTCGACGAAAACATGGTCTCGCCGGACGGACGGACGACCTACGCATTTGTCTCTCTCGACATCAACATCGATTCAGCGGTGGAGCTCGTTTCGGAGATCCGGTCGGGTTTGCAGCAGAGCGAGCTCGATGTCTGGGTGACGGGCGGCATCGCCATATTCGCCGACCTCAACGAGGCGAGCGAACACGACCTGAGGCGCGCCGAGATCATTACGCTGCCCGTGCTCCTGATCGCCTTGCTCATCGTGTTCAGAGGGGTGTTCGCCGCAGGATTGCCGCTGGCCATGGGCGGCTTGAGCATCGTCGTGACGTTGGCCCTGGTCTACGCTCTGGCCCAGTTCACTGACATGTCGATCTTCGTCCTGAACATCGCATCCTTCTTGGGCTTGGGCATGGCGGTGGACTACTCGCTGCTGATGGTTAGCCGTTATCGCGAGGAGCTGGAGCGGCGAGAGGTGGCCGATGCCGTGCGCGTCACGATGGCGACCGCAGGCAAGGCCATCGTATTCTCCGCGGGCACGTCGATGATCGGTTTGTCCGGGTTGTTGTTGTTCAAGTTTATGATGCTCCGGTCCCTCGGCGTAGGCGGGATTACGGTGATCTTCTTTTCGCTATTGATCGCGCTGACGCTGATACCTGCGCTGTTGGCGGTGCTTGGCGGAAACATCAACGCGTTGTCGATCGTGCCGCACGGAGTGGAGAGCGGACGGTTCTGGCGTCGCCTCTCGCGCTGGGTCATGCGACATCCCGTCGCCGTCGCCGTGCCGGTGACCGTGGGTTTGCTGTTGTTGGGCGCGCCGTTCCTGAACGTGCGGTTGGGCAGCCCATGGGCATCGATTCTTCCCGAGGAATCCGAGGCGAGGGTCGGGTGGGACCTCGTGGCGGAAGAGTTCGGGGCCGGAGAGCTGGCGCAAGTGATCGCCGTCACGACCTCGCCCACGTCGGCACTCTCGCCTGAGAACGTTGGCGCCGCGTACGATTTCGTCGAGCGGGTAAAGGCCGACCCCAGGGTCGCGCGCGTGGACAGCATCGTGTCGCCGGAGATGAACGTGGATCGGGAACAGCTTCAGTTCCTGTATGCGTCACCGTCGCCCGAAACGCTCGGCGGGCCGCTGATCGCACGAGCCCTTGACGAGTTGGTGAGCGATGATCGTACGGCCAACTTGATCCGCATCGTGCCCCGAGGCGCGCCGGTTTCGGACGATGCCAGAGCGCTCGTCGAGGACATACGAGCGTCGCCTCCCGGCGGAGACCTCACAACGTATCTTACGGGTGCGACTCCCGACCTTCAGGACACCGTCGACCGCATGTACTCGGACTTTCCGAAGATCGTCGTCTACGTCGCCGTCGTGACGTACGTGGCGTTATTCCTGCTGTTCCGATCGGTTCTTCTGCCGCTGAAGGCCGTGGTGTTGAACGTGATGAGCATCCTCGCCAGCTTTGGCGCATTGGTGTTCGTGTTCCAGCAGGGCCACTTCCAGTCCATTCTCGGGTTCACGTCCGAGGGCTTCATCGAAGCGTCGGTGCCGATTCTACTGTTCTCGATCGTGTTCGGGCTGAGCATGGACTACGAGGTGTTCTTGCTCAGCCGCGTCAAGGAAGAGTACGAAGCGAACGGCGACAACGCCGACGCGGTCGCCATCGGCATGGAGCGCTCCGGGCGTATCATAACGAGCGCAGCTCTCGTGCTGATCCTGGTGTCCGCCGGTTTCGCGTCTGGCGACATCCTGATCGTCAAAGCGCTGGGATTCGGGACCGCTCTGGCGATCTTCATCGACTCGACCATCGTGCGCGCCTTATTGGTTCCGGCGTTGATGCGCCTGTTCAGCGCAGCGAACTGGTGGGCGCCCGCGTTCCTGGGAGGCGGCATCAAACCTGGCGTCGGGACCGGCGGTCCACGCGCTCAAGTATGAGGCGCCTCGCCTATCTTCGTGCATCCCATCATCGTTACACACCTCAGACGCATCTAACCTTCAGATTGAAGGATCGAACACACCAACACGGGAGCAACTGATCTTGTCGTTGACCAGCCTTCGCCTTCGTAACCTAAAACTACTCGCCGCCTACCTGGCCCCAGTTGCGCTGGCGCTGGCGTTAGCCTGTGGCGATCCGGCATCGACGGCTCCGACGCCGCCGGACCCCGTTTCGACTGCCATACCCGCGCCGACCGCATCCCCGATTGTTCCGATAGTGGAGACGCCGACCCCTGTGGCGCCTCCCCCCGTCGCGATCAACTCGACGCCCGCTCCGACTGCCCAGGCTCCGATAACGACGCCAAGCCCCGGGCCGGCATCGTCGTTCGCGCCTCCGCCGACCGCCGGTCCTTCTTCAACCGACGCCCCGCCAGAGTCAAACCTTTTCGACATCGCGGAGCTGGGAAGCCAGGCGATGGAGTTCCTGGAGGCGCTAACAGCCGACTACAGCCCGCGGGAGAGCGCGACCGAACAGGAACTCGAGGCCGCTCAGTTCCTGGCCTCCGAGTTCGAGGCGTTGGGGTACGACACCTCCATCGTCCCGTTCACGGTGGAACGAATTGACTCGGAGATCGAGTTGTCTTCCGTGGCGCTCGCGACAACGACGACATACCGAACAATTCCGCTCAGCCGGTCCGCCCAGGGTTTGGCGAGGGGCATCGTGACGCCGGTGGGTCTGGCATACTCGGACGACATTCCCGACGAAGGCTTGGGCGGCAAGATCGCACTCATTCAACGCGGGACGATTCCGTTCGAAGAGAAGGTCACAAGGGTCGCGGACGCCGGGGCAATCGCTGCGATCATTTACAACGGGACCGACGGCATGTTCCGCGGCGCTCTCGCCACACTGTCGACGATTCCGGCGGTATCCATGTCCAAAAAGGACGGCGAGGCGTTGTTGGCGCTGCTCGCACAGGGAGATCTTTCAGCCTCGGTTGCGGTGGAGAATCGCGTCATGCTGTCGAGAAACGTGGTTGCCGAGATGAAGGGAACAATCGACGACGGCCGATCGGTGGTCGTTGGCGGCCACTACGACACAGTTGCGGACGTGCCCGGCGCAAACGACAACGGGTCCGGGACCGCGACCACGATGACCGTTGCCAGGGCCATCGCGGGCAATCCCTATCCGTTCACGGTCAGGTTCATGCTGTTCGGCTCCGAGGAAGAGGGCCTTCTGGGCAGCTTCGACTACGTGCGCGGCCTCACGGAGTCGCAGCGAGCGGACATAATCGCGATGATCAACTACGATGCTCTTGCCACGGGAGACGAGCTCAAGGTGCTGGGAGACGGCGAGTTGGCCGCGACGGTGATGTCAGCCGGCGACGCGATGGACTATACGATTCTGAGACAGTACACGCTGGGCAACGCATCGTCCGATCACGCGGTGTTCCTCGAAGCGGGAATCCCGGCGCTCTTCTTCCTGGCCGAAGACATTAGCCGGATACACACGCCGGAAGACAGGTTGGAGTTCATCCGACCCGAGCTCATGGGCGCGTCGGCGTTCTTCGGGATCGCGCTGCTCGGTTCGCTTGTCGACGGCTGATCGACTGAATTCACGGCAATCCACGAGCTAGCCGTTCGGCGTGTCGTGGAATCGCCGCTGCCGTCGACTTGTCCACATGAGCGTGCCGAATTCCAAAATAGAACATGTCGCGCTCGCTCATACGCTTGTCGTTGTATTAGACTCGGACTATAATGGATGGTAATTGTCCGAATTCGGACCGATCATTTCGCGCCCCGCTGCATGCATCGGGGCGCATGAGCGGCATCAAATTACGTGGAATCGTCCGAGAAAAGGTGGGCTCGCCCATAACATGACCACAAGCAAACGCGACTATTACGAAGTCCTCGGCATCCCTAAGAACGCTTCGGAAGAGGACGTCAAGAAAGCTTTCCGCAAACTGGCCCTCGAATATCATCCTGATAGGAACAAGGAAGAAGGCGCAGAGAACCGGTTCAAAGAAGTCAACGAAGCCTACCAGGTTCTGTCGAATCAGAAGAAGAGGGCCGAATACGACAGGTTCGGCCATGCGACAGTCGGCGCTGGCAGAGGATTCGACGGACACGAAAATTTCGGCGGATTCGGAGACATATTCGACGCCTTTTTCGGCGGCGGCGGGTTCGAATCAGGTGGCCGGCCGAGAGCCGGCGGGGCCAAGCGCGGCGCAGACCTTCAATACAGCATCGCCATCGATTTCGAAGAGGCGGTGTTTGGCGCCGATAAAGAGATCGAGATCGATCGGGTCGACGTGTGCACCGCGTGTCAGGGCGCCAGGAGCGAACCCGGGTCGAGCCCGACGATGTGCGGCAATTGCCGTGGAAGCGGGCAGGTGCGGCGATCGCATCAGGGCTTGTTCGGCCAGTTCTACCAGGTGTCGACGTGCAATTCGTGCCAGGGCGAGGGAAGCATCATCACCCAGCCCTGCAAACGCTGCAACGGCGCCGGACGCGAGCGTCGCAACCGCAAACTGGTCGTTGCGGTTCCAGCGGGAATCGAAGACAGTACGCAGATCAGGCTCAGCCGCGAGGGCGAAGCCGGTTCTGGCGGCGGACGGCCCGGCGACCTGTATGTGGTCGTGCGGGTGCGAGAGCACGAGGTGTTCGAGCGGTTTGGCTCCGACATCCATCTGACGATGCCCATCAATGTATTCCAAGCAACCCTCGGCGCAACGGTTCAGGCGCCGACATTGGAAGGCGAAGTCGAACTCGAAGTCCCGGCTGGCACTCAACCTGGCCAGACGTTCACGTTGAAGGGCAAGGGCGTCCCCCACCTCCGAAGCCGCCAACGCGGCGACCAACTCGTAACCGTCCAAGTTGAGATCCCGGCCGCTCTCACGGAAGAGCAACGAGCTGTCTTCAAGGAACTGGGCAGCATGATGGGCGACGAGAATTTCAACGAGAACGGCAAGGGCTTCTTCGACAAACTCAAGGACGCGTTGGGCGCTGAGTAACATCGATTGAAGTGGATCGAGCTTGCCGTTGACGCTCCTCCCGAGTTCGTGGAGCCGTTGACTGAGATATTCCATCGTTACGGCCACGGCGGGGTCGCCACCGAGCAAGATGCCGGCCACAATCCCGACGAGGGCGAACGAGCCCCGATCCCTGACTATGTAACCGTCCGCACCTACCTGCCTCTGGATTCCACGACCCACAACCGCCGTGAGCAGATCGACGTTGGTGTTCGGCTTGTAGCGTACCTTGCCGACGTGTCTCCGCTAAGAGAGCGGGTCATCGAAGAGCAGGACTGGCAGAACGCCTGGAAAGAGCACTTCTACCCTCTGCGAATCGGGCGCAACATCGTGATCTGCCCAACTTGGCGCGAGTATCGGGCCGGTCCGTCCGATCAAGTGATCCTCCTCGACCCTGGAATGGCGTTCGGCACCGGACACCACCCAACGACGCGCACTTGCCTTGAAGTGCTCGAAGATTTGGTCGAGCCGGGCAGTCGCGTACTGGACGTTGGTTGCGGATCGGCGATTCTGTCGATGACGGCGGTGGCGCTAGGCGCCGCATCGGCGTTCGGCCTGGAAATCGACCCGATCGCCACCCGAGCAGCCAACGACAACGTCGCGGTCAACAGGCAAGAGTCGCGCGTCACGATTGCTCACGGCACGCTCCCCAGTTCGCTGGCCCCCGAGCGCAGTTTCGATATCGTCGTCGCCAACATCTCCGCCAAGGTCGTGATCGATCTTGCACCACAACTCCTTCGTGCGATGGCAGACTGCGGCCGGCTTATGGCGTCAGGCATCATCCAGGATCATGTAGACGCCGTCGTCTCGACGATCGAGTCGCATGGCGGCAGCATCGAGGACCGGTTCGTTGACGGAGATTGGGTGACGCTGCTAGCATCTTCCTGACCTCAACCCGACCTGACCGATCTGGGCCGATGCCAAAGAAACGACAGCAAAACCAACGCGGAAAACAGCAACGCGCCATGCAGAAGCGGACTCGGCGCAAGACCAAGCTGGCGCGCCGCGCCGTACACGAGTCCGCGGCCGACCGTCCCGACCGAGTGCTGCGCCGAGCTCGGGAATTTCCGTTCGCGGGTTGTTGGGTGCAGCCGGGCTGGCAGGATTACGGCATCGCCTCGATGGTCGTGGCTCGCGCGCAGCCGTCGAATGAGATAGTATTCGCCCGCTTCCTCGTTGACACCTTCTGTCTCGGAATGAAGGACACGTTCTTCGGGGCAAACGTCCCTGAAGATCAGTTCCACCAAGGGGCGCTTCCGCGGCTCTATGCGGGAGTTGAGCCCGTTCCGATCAGCGTCGAATTGGCCCACGAAATCGTGTACGGGGCCATCGAGTACGCCGAGGCCAATGGTTTCCGCCCCCACGGCCATTTCAGGCGGACGCAATGGATCCTCGACCCGCCGGACGTCCATCCAAGCACCGGCGCCATCCGGTTCGGGTACCGGGGCAGGCCGACGTATCTTGCAGGTCAAGAAGACAACCAGAGCGCCATACTGAATAAGCTCGTGGCAACGCTCGGCAGGGGCGGCTTCACCTACATCCCAGCGGGCGATCCGCCGGAGGGCTTCGAGGATCTGGTCGACCTGCCGGAGGACGCGCCCGAGCAGTCCTTGATCTGGACGCCGCAGCAAGAGGATCAAACTCGCAGCGTGGCCAGCGAGACCGGGATCTGGCTGCCTGGTCAAGACGATCCGGAGTCGGAATGGCCGGAGGACGAACCCGCGGAAGAGCCGTCCGAATCCCAGCTCTGGGTGCCGGGTAGGCAATAGCCGAAAATTCAAGCGCATTGTGACGGAGCCCGCGCTGATCGGAGGCCCCGTTTGCACAGATTCTTCGTACCGCCGGAGTCGATTGCTTCCGACGTCGCTGCCATCCCACAACCCCAAGCCCGCCAGATCGCGCGAGTTCTGCGTTTGGCGCCTGGCGACGAGATTGTGGTGTTGGATGACACCGGCGTTGAGTACGAGGTCGTTCTCACCGAGGTTGACGCCAAAGGAGTATTCGGCAAAGTAGTCGATCAACGACCTGCTTTAGGTGAGCCACGCCGCCGCATCGTCCTCTATCAGGCGCTGTTGAAGTCGGACCGGTTCGAATTGGTGCTTCAGAAGTGCACTGAACTGGGGGTGTCCGCTTTCGCTCCGTTCGTTTCCGACAGAACGGTCGTCCGCGAGAGTGCTCGGGGCCGCGTTGACAGATGGCGCCGAATCGTCACAGAAGCGGCGGAGCAATCGCGGCGAGGACGGATACCGACGATACTCGACCCCGTCACGCTGCAAGAGGCGGTCGAGGGCCCATCCGGCATTGCGATCATGCCCTGGGAGGATGAACGTGACGGCGGCCTCCGAACGACGATCAACCAGGCGCTGGCCGAGGACGACGGCGCACCTGACTTGGCGATCATCGTCGGGCCCGAGGGCGGCTTCGCCGAGGATGAGGTCGGGTTTGCTCGTGAACACGGCGTTCGGGTCGTCAGTCTCGGTCGACGCATCTTGCGGGCTGAGACGGCCGCAATCACCGCCGTGTCGGCAGTGCTCTACGAGCTGGGAGAACTGGGGGGATAGCCGGCGGCAGCGGCGGTCACTCGGGCTTGGGCGCCCGTCCCATCAGACCGGCTATGGCGTCGGGCACCGACAAGCCTCCGAACATTACGTCGTGCAGCCCCTGTGCGATCGGCATCTCAACTCCGAGCCGGTCCGCCAACTCCAGCGCGGGCGGCGTCGTATCGACGCCCTCGGCCACATTGTCCATCGTCGCGCGGATGTCGGCGATGCTCTTGCCCTTGGCCAACTCTTCGCCGACGTGGTGGTTGCGGCTGAGCGTGCTGGAGCAAGTCGCGATCAGGTCACCCATGCCCGCGAGTCCGGCAAACGTGGCAGGCTTGGCGCCGGCGGCCATGCCCAGTCGAGTGATCTCGGCCAGCCCACGAGTCATGAAAGCCGCCTTGGCATTGTCTCCGACACCGAGGCCGTCGCAGATGCCCGCGCCCAACGCGACGATGTTCTTCAGGGCACCGCATAGCTCCACGCCGATTATGTCGTCGTTTGTATACACGCGGAAAACATCGGAGTTGAATATCGATTGAACCCTGGCCGCGGCGTCGGGGTTCGGAGACGCGACAACCGTTGACGAAGGTTTGCCCGCCGCGATCTCCGTCGCCAAATTGGGGCCGGAGAGTGCACAGATTCCGGCTCCGACCGAATGTGGGATCTCTTCCGCGAGCACCTGGCTCATCCTCATGCCCGTTGCCAGCTCCAAACCCTTGGTCGCACTGACCACTGTCGATGCTGGGTCGATGAACGGCCCAAACCTGCGGGAGTTGTCGCGCAGCGTTCGCGAGGGCACGACGAACATGACCAAGTCGGCGCCCTCGGCGACGGATGCGGGATCGGCGATAACGTGGAGCCTGTCCGGGAAGCGGGCGCCGGGTACGAAGCGCTCGTTCACACGGGCGGATTCCAGCGCCTCGGCTTCGTCATCGGTGCGGGCCAGCAGGAGCACGTCGACATCTCGGCGGGCGAGGACGATGCCCAGGGTCGTTCCCCAGCTCGTGGTTCCGACTATTGCGGTTTTGGGCATGACGGCGCTTCCAAAAGCAGGATGTGGAGGTCAGGTTATGCGGGTTGGTGAGGGCTCAGGGCCGCAGTGTCGGATACCGGTCGCGGGAGTCTATCGGGGCAGGCGGGCGGCGGAGCCTATTTGCTGTCGGTCGCCAGGCTTGCTCGCTGACCGATCTTGCGTTCGGTGCCTTGCAGCAATCTTTGAATGTTGTCCTTGTGCCTGGCCACGACCAACGCGCCGCCAACGATCCCGAACCACATGTACGGCATGGGCGCGTGCCCGGTCGCCGCTGTGACGATCAGGGCGAGTGAGCCCAGCGCGGCGGCCGAGATGGAGCCGAGGGACACGTATCGGGTTCCGGCTATCATAGACACGCCCACCAGCGTCGCAACGATGAACGCAGGCCACGAAAGAATCAGCAGGCCGCCCCAACCGGATGCGGTGCCGCGGCCTCCCCGAAACTGAATGAAGATCGGCCAGTTGTGGCCTATCAGCACCGCGATCGCCGCGGCGGTCTCGACGCCGGTCGAATCGAACAATATCCGAGCCACGACGACCATCGCCACGGCCTTGCCCATGTCCAGGGCCAACACCAGCGCAGCCGGCACGACGCCAGCGGTCCGCAGCACGTTGGTCATTCCCGTCTTGCCGCTGCCGTAGTCGCGAATGTCCGTGCCGGTTGCTATCTTTCCGGCGATGACACCGAATGGCGCCGATCCCACAAGATAGGCAATCGGGACCAGAATCAGATACTCAATCACCGCTCACCCCTGCTCTTGAAGCGCATCCTCAGAGGACTTCCGCGGAAATCGTACGCTTCCCGAAGGCGGTTTTCCAGGTATCTCTGGTACGAGAAATGGACGGTATCCGCCTTGTTAACGTAAAAAGTGAAGCTCGGAGGCCCTGTCTGCTCCTGCGCCACGCTGTAAATCTTAACCGACCGGCCCTTGTGAGCCACCGGCGGATGCTCCGCTATCGCGTTCATCACGGTCCGGCGCAGGTGGTATCGCGGCAGCCCTTTGGTCCACTGCCCGTAGACGGACAACGTGGTGTCCAGAAGGTCGACGAGACCCATGCCGGTCATCGCGGACGTGAACCGGATGGGCGCGAAAGACGCGAACTTGAAACGGTCCCGCACTACTGCCGTGGCGTCGTCCCGCGTGGCTCCGAGCTCAGACGCTAAGTCCCACTTGTTAACCGCAAGTACGATGCCTTTGAACGACTCGAGTATCTGGCTTGCGATGTGAGTGTCTTGGGCGGTGGCGATTTCGGCGGCGTCCAACAGCAGGACGGCCACGTCGGCGCGATCGATGGCCCTGATGGCGCGCACGACACTGTACTTCTCGACGCCGGTCCCGATCTTGCCGCGACGCCGGATGCCCGCGGTGTCGATCAACAGGATCGACGTGTCGTTGTGGGTGATCAGAGTGTCGATCGTGTCTCGGGTCGTGCCGGGGACATCGCTCACAATCGACCGCTGCTGTCCGGTGATCTTGTTGAGCATCATCGACTTGCCGACGTTGGGGCGGCCCACGATGGCCAGTCGCAGATCGGCTTCTTGTTCCGGAAACGCTGACTCGTCCGGGAAGTTGGCGATGACCTCGGCCATGACGTCGTCGAGTCCGATGTTGTGATACGCGCTTATCGGGTACGGCTCGCCGAGTCCGAGCTCGTAGAACTCGGCGGCCCCGGCCCCTCGCGCCTCGGTGTCGGATTTGTTGGCGGCCAGGACGATCTTCCTGCCGCTCGGACGGAGCAGCGCGGCCACGTCGATGTCGTCGGGGGTGACGCCCTGGGTCACGTCTACAACCATCACAATCACGTCGGCGTCCGCGATCGCCGTCTCGATCTGGTCCCTAACCTGACGCCAGAGTTCGGTCTCAGGGAAGACCTCCAGGCCTCCGGTGTCCACGAGAATGAAGAGATGGTCTCCCCATTCGGTCTCGGTTGTGACCCGGTCCCGAGTCGTGCCCGCCATTTTGGACACGATAGCAACCGACCGGCCCACGAGACGGTTGAACATCGTGGACTTGCCAACGTTCGGCCGGCCAACGATGGCGACCACGGGCTTGTTCACGTTAGCACCTCACCTGCGACGATCTGGGAACGCCCGGAGTTCGGAATGCTGCAGCACTTGTAGGCCAATCTGTGGTGGGCATGCGGCATCAACCTGAGAGAAGTTCCGCCATTATGGCGTTCTGCGCATGAAGACGGTTTTCAGCTTGAGCGAACACTACGGAACTGTGATGGTCGAGCATGTTTTCGGAGACTTCCTCGCCCCGATGAGCGGGCATGTCGTGCATGAAGACGGCCTGATCGTCCGCCAGGCCCATCAGATCTTCGGTGACCTGGAACTTCGAGAACACTTTACGGCGCTCATCGGCTTCGCGCTCGTCGCCCATGCTGATCCACACGTCCGTGTACACGACGTCAGCTCCGTCGACTGCCCTCTTAGGGTCTTCCACCCACTCCAAGAGAGATTCTTTTTCAAAGGCCCTGCGACGGGCTTCTTCCCATGCCACGGACGGCACGTGGTAATTGCCCGGAGCAGCTATGACGAAGTCGGTGCCGACCGACGCGCAACCGAGCGCAAGGCTCGACGCGATGTTGTTTCCGTCGCCCACGTACGCGACCCGAAGCCCTTCCAGGTGGCCTTTGGCCTCGCTCATGGTCAAGAGATCTCCGAGAGCCTGGCAAGGATGGGCCAGGTCTGAGAGTGCGTTGATTACCGGAATAGTTGTCTCTTCGGCCAAAGTTTCTAGGCTCTCATGCGAGAACACCCGGGCGACGATGACGTCCACCAGCCTGTCCAGCACTCGCGCCACGTCGACCACGGGTTCTCGGACGCCAAGCCCGATGTCCGCCTGGCTCAGATAGATGCAGTTCCCGCCCATCTGCTGTACGCCGACCTCGAAACTCACCCTTGTTCGCAGCGAGGGCTTTTCGAAAATGAGCGCGACCGACTTGCCTTCGAGCAATCGAGGGACCCCGTCGATTTTCATCTCGCTCGCCTTGCGAACCATCTGCGAGACCTCATCGGGCTCAAGGTCGGTTATGGACAGAAAGTCTTTCCCTTTCATCGCTGATCCTTTGTATCGAAGAGTGCCGATAATATAGCAGATAGCCGTATTCGCATGGAAACGATCTCGCGACGGTATGCTCGTTGGGATAGCGGCCTATCTGTGAAACTGTTGCCACGGTGATGGAACTCGGAGAGCGGCGCGGCGCGTCAGTTTTGCAGGATCGAAGCGCGGTGTTGGAAGCATGTTTCCGACCCTCAAGTGGGAAGTGGGCGCCGGAAAACTCGGCGGTGACGGTCCGACGCTGCGTCCGGTTGAGCGGATGCCGGGGGTCAATCAGTCAATGGCGCCTTCCGAGATAGGTCGTGGAACTGATAGAACCGGTCGAGCTCGCGCGGAGTGCGGATGCGGTAAAGATCAACGCCAGGTGGGATTTGACCCGAGACAGTCTCGTAGATTCGGCCATACCTCTTCCTCCGCTGCCACGCCTCCCATATCGCGGACTCACGAGATGTGAAGTGCTGTCGAAACGTTTCGGTGTTGCCGCCGCACACGGGTTCTTTGGTCCAAGCCCTATGGATCGAGCGCGTCAGTCTTCGCCAGAATATGGTTCGGAAGGGGAGTTCCAGGAGGATCACAGATTCTGCGCGTTGAAGAAGGAATCGCTCGTTGTGATCGGTCACCCAACCGCGTGGACTGGATTCCATGCGCTCCGTTACGATCTTCTCCACCTCGTCATCGGTTCGGAGCATCCACTCCGGCATCCATCGAATCCAGTCAATCTCGATGAGCTCCAGGTCGCGCCTTCGAGCTATCGCCTTTGCAAGCGTTGTTTTGCCGCCTGCGCCGAATACACTGACACGGTCGCCCAAAGGATGGCTGGGTTTGACTAGATTTACCTGATCCGCGACGGGCATAGAGGGTCCTCGGTTTCTTTGTATCAGTTGAATGGGACGATAATCGAGCCGTTCGAGTCGCGTTCCCTACGCCTTCGAACTCGCCCACGAAGAGTCTGTGGCTCTGCAGTGAGACGCGTTCGGCGTCTGGGAAAAGCCTTCGAGTGCTGTGATTCAGGATTGTGGGTCGGTGGGTAGCGTCCATTTGCTGAACGCTGGACGCTGGACGCGGCCAAGGCGACCCCGCCGCTTATCCGTGCAATCGTCTGTGGGGATGGTGTGCCTGACGCCCGCCTAATGCGCGCCGGGCTCTCGCGTCTGGCAGCCGGGACATGCGCCGAAATAATCGAGTCGGTGGCTCGTAATGTCGTATCCGGTCCTCTCTTCGATCGACGCGTATGCGCCGTCGGACTCGAGTTCGTCCGCGTCCTCGATGCGTTCGCATTCGAGGCACACCACATGCGTGTGCGGGGCGGCGCGACGGCCGTCGTAACGATTGGCGGCGCCTGAAAACTCCATCTCGAGAACCTGCCCGCACTCTTTGAGCAGCTCGATGGTGTTGTACACGGTCGCAAGGCTCGTGGACGGGTACCGGAGCTGGACTTGTGCGTGCAACTCACTGACGCTCGGATGACTGTCTGCGCCCGCGAGGATTTCGAGCAGCTTGGCTCGTTTGGGCGTGATGAACACGCCGCGTCCGACGAGCGACTCGGTCATCTCGTCATACCTCGATTGCGCATCCATGGTCTGGGTCAAACATCAACCTCCAACGGTCTTGTCGCGGCGCCCTCGACTTAGAATCTTTCTAAAACAAGCTCCACGATTTACCGTAAGGCAGCGGTTAATGCGTGTCAAGGCCGTTTGCGGTGTCGTGCATAAGAAAGTTGTGAGGGGCCGGCGCCCCACCCCTGGGCCGCGCCAGGACATTCACGCGATGCTGTCGTGTCCTCACGTGAGCGCCACCGGGTCCACGTCGACCACACAATCTCGGGGCAACGCCACGCGATCCAATAGCGCCCGGGGATCGGATCCGCGGAGCACCAGATGCCACCGATACTTTCCGCGTAGGCGGGCGGGAAAAGCAGGCATCGGTCCGAGGATTTCGGTGTCGAGGGCGCCCTGTGTGTCGCGTTCGCTTTCCAGCAGACTCGCCACCTGCCGCGCATTCTCCTCACAGGTCGCGTTGTTGGTGTCCGTGTAGAGCAGACGGATCAGTTTTCGGTAAGGGGGGTTCCCTTGCTCATGTCTGAACGCCATCTCCCGGGTATAGAAAGCCTGATAATCCTGGGAGGCCGCAGACTTGATGGCGTAGTTGTCGGGCTGGTAGGTTTGGATCACGACCTTGCCCGCCGCCGCTCCTCGTCCCGCTCTGCCCGCCACCTGGCAAAGAAGCTGGAAGGCGCGCTCCCCCGCTCGGTAGTCCGGTATGCCGAGGCCGACGTCCGCCAACACCGCTCCCACCAGGGTGACCGACGGCAGGTGGAGTCCCTTCGTGATCATCTGCGTGCCAACAAGCGCCTGGGCCTGGCCCGATCTGAACTCATCGAGCAGCTTCCGGTACTCGCCGATGTTTCGGGTTGCGTCCCTGTCCCATCTCAGCACGTTGATGTCAGGGAATCGGCGCTCCAACGCGTCGGCGACGGATTGCGTTCCGATTCCGTAGTAGCTCAGCCGGTAGGTCAGGCACTTGGGGCACATTCGCGGAATCCTGCGACGGACGCCGCAATAGTGGCAGATGAGTCGTTGCGCTCCGCGGTGATACGTTAGCGGGACGTCGCATGCCGCACATCTGACCTGATGGCCGCAGTTGCGACACTGCATCTGCGTGGCTGAACCTCGACGGTTCAAGAACAGCATGAGCTGGTTTCCCGCGGACAGGCAGGACTCCATCTCCTTGTCGAGGAGCCGGGAGAAGAAGTCGCGGTTGCCGTCCTTCAGCTCCTGGCGCATGTCGGCTATTTCAGCGTGAGCCAAAGGCGTGGCGGTCATCTGGGAGTTCGCGTCTGCACGCAACCGATCAGGCAGAGTGAACAGCGTGAACTCTTTCTTCAGACCTCGATAGTACGAGGCGACGTCCGGTGTGGCGCTCCCCAGCGCAACTCCGGCGCCGGACAGCTCAGCCAGCTTGATCGCCACGTCTTTGGCGTGGTATCGCGGGCTTGAATCGTGCTGCTTGTAGGTCCACTCATGCTCCTCGTCGATCACTATGAGGCCGAGATCGGCGACCGGCGCGAACACCGCACTCCGCGAGCCGACCACGACGTCGTATCGGTCCTCCCTGGTCTTCCACCACTGGTCCAGCTGTTCGGGGCCGGTAAGGCCGCTGTGGAGCACGGCCACTCGATCCGGGAACCTGGAGGCGAACCGCTCGATCGTCTGCTGAGTCAACGCGATCTCCGGGACCATGACGATCGCCCGCTTGCCCAACTCCAGGCATCGGGCCACCGCCGCCAGGTAGACCTCGGTCTTGCCGGAGCCGGTGACACCCTGAACCAGGAGCGTACGCGGCTGGACATCCTGGCACTCGACGATGCGGCAGATGGCTTCGGCCGCGGTCGACTGGCGCTGGGTCAACGAAACGTGCGGCTCCGGACCCAGCAGCATCGTGGTGAGGGGATCGATCTCGGCTCGCATCTTTTCGACAGTCAGCCAGCGCCGCTCCAGCAGTCGCGACACCGCCGACGGGCCGAACTCTTTGCGGGCTTGAGAAACCGCCATCGGTGCATCCGTTCCCGCTAGCGCTTCCACGAGCGCCGCCTGCTTGGGAGCGCGCCGTGCGCCTTTCGACATCCACCGACCGATCTCCTCTGCAGCGTCCGGCCTGATAGCCAGATGATCGACGAACCTTGGGGCGATCTCGCGAACGGCGCCCTGCACTCGGCTCTCCAGAATCCCCCGACCGACCAATCGAGTCGACGCCCCCCGGGCGCTGTCGCCCATAACTCGGGTCAGCCGCTCGACGCCGACCGGACTGTTGGCTCGGACGTATTCAAGGACCCGGAGCTGGAGTCTGCTTCGGGCCACGGCGGCGAGATCGGTCACGTTGGGGTTGAGAGACAGTTGAGTGCGGACCCGAAGCCTGCCGCCCGGAGGCAGCATGGGGGCGGTCGCTTCAAAGAGAGAACAGAGATAGTGCTGGCTGATCCACCGCGCGAGCAACAGGTGGCGCTCGTCCAACAACGGACCGGGGCTGGTGGTCGCGAGGACCGGCCTGGTCTGCTCCACACGCGGAGACGGAACGAGTTCGAAGACGATGCCCTGCAGGGTGCGGGGGCCGAACGGGACGCGGACGGACTGGCCGGCGGACAGTTCGAGACCGTCAGGAATCGAATAGCTGAACGTTCTGCCGTGGCCGGTCGGTGCGTCGACCGCGATTTCGGCGAATCTCATCGGACCGCAGACCTCCGTTTACGGCGGCAAGCGGTGTAGCAGGCCTTGCGAGCAGGCTACCTTCGGGCTTCCTTGATGCGAGCGGCGCGCCCTGAGAGACCGCGCAGATAGTAGAGCCTCGCCTGCCTGACCAGACCACGGCGAGTCACCCTGACGTACTCCACGGCCGGCGAGTGGATGAGGAACGTGCGCTCCACACCGATCTCGTAAGTCACACGGCGGACCGTGAAACTTGCGCCCGGGCCTCCGCCGCGTTTGCGGATGACCACTCCCTCGAACACCTGCGTCCTGGTGCGCTGGCCTTCGGTTACGCGTATGCCGACGCGCACGATGTCGCCCGGTCGAAATTCTTCGATTTCCGGGTTCGGCTCAAGAGCAATGTATTCAGAGGCTTCCATGTTGGCGCTTCCTGTGAGGGGCGATTCATGTTCGATTGAACCTATGTATTCTACTCATTGTCGAAACCGCCGCGCAAGGCCACTAGTGGCGTTCAATCACGTGGACCGACTCAAAGGCGTTCTATCGCACGATCCTAGTACTACTTTGTCAGAACGTG
>DCWO01000025.1 GCA_002328865.1 Dehalococcoidia bacterium UBA2160
GCCGTTGCTGTCATATGCATTGTCCGTCCCGCGGACATAACGTTGCTCAGGGCGAACGGATGTAAGGGCGTTTCGGGCCGATGAGACGCGCGTTTTCAGGCTCTTCGTCTGCCGACCATCCTGACGAAGCCGAAGTGATGGCCGCCGTCGGCTTTCAATTCACGCAGCTCGCTCAGATGACGGTCTTTCGAACGGCCGGCCGCTTTTTGGCATTCGTGCCAGCGGACCCAAAGGTCCCACCCTTCGGGCAGCTCTTCCGCTAATTCGAGATCGAGTTCAGGGTAGCGTTCCCAGTGATGTCGCCACCACTCGACTGAGTTCATGAAGTACGCCCATTCACCCAGGTAGTCGGGAACAGGCACGGGCAACTGTGTGGGCGAAGCGGGCGCGACGATGCCGATCTGACAGCCGCGCTTGAGCAGCTTGAGCATGTAGTATTCGAGATAGTGGATGTCCGTGCCGAAGAAGTGGTAAGCGTCCATGCTCACAATGGCGTCGAAGAATTCGTCGGCATACGGCAGCGAATGCGCTTCCGCGTGGATCGGGAACACCTGGTCCTCGACGCCGGCTTCCCGTATTCGCGCGAGGTTGTCAGTGGCGCTTATCCAGAGGTCCGTGGCCCACACTTGGACTCCGAACTCTTTGGCCAGGAAGATTGAGCTCAAAGCCTTCCCGCATCCCAGATCCAGCACACGCATGTCAGGCCGGAGTTCGATAGCCTGACTCATCGCTTCGGTCACCCACAGAACGTTGGGCCCCATCTCGTTGTCGAAAATCCAATCCGGGTCATATTTCGCCGATAACGGATATCGGTCCAGCTCCAGCATATCTCTCAACCGGTCGTCGGTCATTTCCATCCCTTCGTTGAAAGCCATCGCCGCCTTGCCCGCATCGTGGCGCACGGGGATTCCTGCTGCGAGCGGCAGCCGTCTCTCTGCTTCCTGGGTGCCGCCGGTTGACGCCTAGAACGTAGCGATTGGGTTGGCAGGAGAGCCGGTGCCGCCCATCACGACCAGCGGGGCGATGGTCAGGTAGAACTCGTAGCGGCCCAGATCGTTGCAAATGGCGGCCAGCCTGTCGAAGTTCGCGTTGTCCAGCAGGGGCATTCCCATGTGCGGAATCACGACTTCATGGACCGCGATTCGGGCCGGATAGTCGTGGTCGCGATGACCGGCTTCCTGGAGGTCCCATCCGAGCAGCGAGGCATTGGTGTCGTACAGATACTCGATGATGGACGGGGCGTTGCCGGGCGTGTTCGGGGGGAACGTCAGCTCGAGGTCCGGGTGCGCGGTCCAGAAGTCCGACATGCCGGAGCGCACCAGGACGGCGTCGCCGTCCATGGGGGTGATGCCTTTCTGCTTCGCCCAGTCCTCGAGGTCCCAGCTCTCGACCGGGCTGTCGAACTCAACGTAGTCGCCGCCGCGCAGCTTGGGGATGTCGTAGAGCACGCCTCGGGTGACGATGCCGTCGCGCCAGTTGTCCACGGAGTTGGTGAGCGCCCCGTTGTCGGTCACGAGCGCCGGATCGCGGTCGTTGTACAGGCGGCCGCCGTCGTTCACATTGGTGGTGAAGAAGTGGCACAGTGCGTCGATGTGCGTGTTGACGAAGCCGTGGTAGGAGACGCCGATGTAGTCTCCGGAGCCGGTGGCGCTGACCGACATCCGATGGTCGGCCGGACGCCCGTTCCGATGTTTGTCCGGAATTACGGCTTCGGTGGCGATCGGGTTGGCGCAAGATACGGTCTGGCCGGTTTGAATCAACCCTGCCGCGTGCTTAACGGTGTTCGCGGATATGTGGTTCAGCGTGCCGAACTGGTCGTCCTTGCCCCAACGTCCCCAGTTGTTGAAGCGCTTCTTGTAGTCGACGTACTCGTCTACAGTCGTTGGCGTCCGGTCTTTCAGTCCCATGCTCTCCCTCTTCCATTTAACATCTATCGGTCTGTCCTCGAAGTTCGTGTGGCAATTCGATGGCCCTTCGACAGGCACAGAACCAGCCCTGAGCTTGCCGATGAGCCGGTAGGGTTTTCCCGTTCGTGGTGAGCCTGTCGAACCACCGGCCCGTTGGCATTCGCTACACGATATATGTAACGAGCTTGAGAGTCGAGACGCTGGGCTGCCCCCGTCACATGGCTGGCGCGTCGGGGTCCTTCGACAGGCTCAGGACGAAGGGATAAAGTGGCATTTCGGCTGACTCTTGCAAATTTCATCACAGCCTAACAATCGACTTCGGCCGCTCAGCCATCGTAGCCGACCACTGTGAAACCTTCTGAATCGGCTGCGTTGTGCCTGATCTCCGCCACCGGCTTGTATTCGTCGGAATCGCGGAATGAGTTCATCTGCTCGATCGTCGGGAATTCCAGGATGACTACTCTTTTGGGATGCCATGTGGTGCTGTCGGCAAGAATCTCACCGCCACGGACGAGGTACTTCCCGCCGTACGACTCGATGATCGGGGCCGCCCGCTTCATGTACTCGCCGTAAGCATCCCAATCCTTAACGGTGATGCTGGCGATGGAATAGACTGACATTCTCGTTCTCCTAGTCGATTGCCGATTGTTGGTTGCCGTTTGTCGAGCCCTTAGCGGTCAGCGGTCAGCGATTCGTGCGCCACCAGATGAGCGCCGAGCGCATGCCGTCGGGCCAGCTATATCCGCCGTGGTGAGGCGCCAGCCTGCGTTCGAGGGCGTCCGCGATATCCGCGTCGTGGTCGTCGCTGTGCAGTCGCAGATGTCGCTTGGCCCTGGCGAGCGCGTCTTCGAGGTTGGCGTCGTGCCAATGCTTCACCGACTCGTCCATCACGACGGCGCCGTATATCCCCGCCTGGAGGAGTGCATTGTAGCCCACGACGAAGTTGGGACTGTCGTGCCAGCATCCGTGGATGCGATCGGAGAGCTCGCCGATGACGCCATCGTGCTGGGGCACGCGCAGGGCCATGTAGCAAGCCTTCCGCGATCTGGCGGCGATCCAACGGGCGTAGCCGACGATGTCGGGACTCGTGTAGGCGGAGTGGGACGCGAGAACGTGGTCGTGGGTCTCTG
>DCWO01000084.1:0-13854 GCA_002328865.1 Dehalococcoidia bacterium UBA2160
TGCTCACCGCCACGTCGATATTCGACGAGCCGTCCAGCGGGTCCATCTGCACGATGTAGTTGTGTTGCGGGCCGTGGCCGACCGCGACCGTCTCCTCGATCTCTTCCGAGCCGACTGCGGCGACGCGGCCGCTTTCGCTGAGAAAGTTCACGAACGTGTTCGATGCGGCCATATCGAGAAGTTGCACGATCTCGCCCTGTACGTTGATTTCGCCGGTAGTCCCGATCACATTGGCCAGAGTCGCCGCTCGCACCAGCGCCTGAATCCGGCAAGCGCCTTCAGCGATCGCGCCGATGACGACGTCGAGCCCATCGTAGCGAGTGTCGCTGCTCCAGGCGGCGGACGTGTATTCGCCGAGAGTTCTGGGTCGAGTCAAAGTCGATGATGCCATGCTGCCTCCCTGCATTTCCAGCTCCGCGAGTCTTGTGTCGCGCTGACGACGATTGCTTACCAAGCCTCACCGAATGGAGCCCCGGACTGGTTGTCGAACTTGTCGGCGATGGCCTCGTCCGTGATGAACACGTTGAACGGCAGGCGATCCCGATTGAGCAGCGCTTCGATGGCGCCGGCCTTGCCCTCCCCACCAGCCGCGGCGATGACCTTGGCAGAACCGCCGGATAGTTGGGCGAGCTCATCACCGGTGACGGCGATCAGTTTCGAGAAGTCGACGAATTGACCGGCGGAGTCGAAAGGTTGATACCCGATCTCGCCAGCCATGCCTTTTTCGTTTGCCAGATCGATTGCAAGGTCGTCCAGCACTCGCCGGTAGCGTTGATCGTGTTGACCGGCGCCGATGCCCAGCACGAATATGTCTGCGGCCTTGGCGCCTTCGAGATACTCCTTGTACTTGGTCACCTGTCGTACACGTTCGTCTTCGCTCATGCTGTCGAGCTCTCGGTAGAAGTCCAACGGCGGTTGCGGCGCGTGGGCGATAACCTTGCACCCGAGCGTCATGAGCCGCATGGCCAGATAGACGACCAACGCCGACGGGTAGATGCTGGTCGACGGATACTCGCTGTCGATGTGGAAGCGCAGCGTCGGCTCCCAGTACAGGCTCAGCGGGTAGAGCACGATGGTCTTTTGCTTGAGCTGTTCCAGCACGTTCGGTTGTCTGCGCAGATGCTCGGTGAAGTGCGTTATCACCGAGAGCAGCGTGTTGCCGCACGCCATGCAGATGCTGACCGAGTTCCCCGGATGATCCACAAGGGCATCGACAAGATACGCGGCGGTTACCGTGCCCAGGTTTTCCTCGTTCTTGCCGGCGTTCAGTCCGATTCCTCGAGGGACGACGCGCACGTCGCCTACGCCCTTGCCGGCGAGCCTTCGCATCATCGCGGACTCCAGCCTGCGCAGGGGCGGCGGGAAGATCACGTGCTTGACGATCTCCTCGTCCTCGGCCTGACGCAGCAGTCGCGACACCCTGGCCTGCGGAATGCCCAACGTATCGGCGATCTCGGTTTGAGTTGCGCCTGACCGAAAGTAGAGGCGAGCAATCTCGACGAGTTCTCCGTAGTCGGTCCTATGGTTTTGGCCGCGGCGGCTTCGTGTCGACATCGACTCCTGCGTGGTTTGGTGGATCGTACGGTTGTCGGATCGCCAGTGGTCTTTCGCGAGGGGAGCCAATATTACGGATGTTGTGAATACATGCTGAGATAATATTCACATCCTGAATAAGACCGCGTTCAATGTACCATATGCCATGATGTATGTCGACGCCGGTCGAGTCAAAGCCCCTCCTCTCGGCGTCAACCCCACGCGGCCAGAGGGCGATGCCCCCAAGCCAAGGCGATGGCAGGTCAACGCATCGTACCGGCGCCGTTGAGTCGTCGTGGCTGCGGTCGCCCGAGTCCAGCGAATCGGCATGACGCAACAAGGCGGCCCTTCGATGAAGGGCCGCCTTGTGCCTGTGTTTGGTCGTTGGGGCCGGGTTGCTGACAACCCGGCCCGTTTCCGGTTTCGATTGTGCTATAACCCGAGCATGTCCGCGTCGAATTCGGTTGTCTCTTTGACCGTACGTTTCGCGCGACTCTCTGATTCCATCTGGTGGATCGTCCCATGAGTAGAGAAGACGACCTCGGCCCACTCCTTGGCGGTTGCGATGAACCTGGCCAGCCTACCGGCGCCACCCTGTTCGTCTACGCTTGCTGCTGCTCTGCCCTGTGTTGTAATGGTCTGCGTTGCCATCGTTCCGCCTCCCCTATGAATTTGCCCTTATATCTGACAGGCATAGGTTATGCGTTGGCGTCGATAACTGCCTGACCGAGACACCTCAGAAAGCTGACTGGCTCCTGACGGGAACCTGACATTGGACCGAGACGAATTGGACCCGATGGCGATCGGAGCAGACGAGACAACTTTGGCCGCTATCGCTCCCAGTATCGCGAGATGGTCTCCTCCTCTTTAGTCATCATCTCGAGCAAGGCGGGCTGGCCGGACTTGTGCGCTTCGAGAGCACGGCCGATCGCGGGTCCGATCTGGTCGGGGGATTCGACTCTTTCGCCGTACGCGCCCAAGGCTTCGGCGACTTTGGCGTACTCACCGCCCAGGCGGTTGCTGCCCCAACGTTCGGTGGCGGCAGGCATGCTCGCCCCGTAGTGGGTCATGACTCCGTTGTTCAGAACCACCGTGAGAATGGGTATCTCTGACCGAGCGGCGGTCTCAATGTCCAGCCCGGACATGCCGAAGGCCGCGTCGCCCATGACGTTGACGACCGTCTTTTCGGGAGCGGCGAGTTTGGCGCCCAAGGCCAAGCCGAGGCCGTAGCCGAGTTGCGTCGACTTGCCCCAGCCGATGTAGCTGCGCGGGTTCAGCGCGGGCCAGAAAGGCACGAACTGCTCTCTCGGGTAGCCGGAGTCGTGGGTTACGATGGCATCGCGTGGGTTGATCGCTTTGGTGAGCTCGGTCAGCACACGATATGGACTGATCGGCACTTCGTCGGAATTGAGACGCGGAGACCACTCGGCATCCCATTCAGCCTTGTCCTTGACGACATCGACCGCGACGCCGTGAACGTCGCCCCTACCGTGCTCACCGACCTGGCTCTTGACCTCCTCGATCATCTGGCGAAGCACCAGCTTCGCGTCACCGACAGCGCCGTGTTCGATTCGGTAGTCTTTGTTGACGTCCTCGGCGCAGTTCGTGACTTGCGCCATGATCTTGCCCGTCGGCAAAGGAGCGTTGAAACCTGAGATCGTGAGGCTGGTCCCGATGCCCAGAATAAAGTCTGTCTTTTGGAACGCACGATGGACCATCAGCGGCCCAGATCCGGCTCCGGTCCCCAAAGCGAGGGCGTGGTCTTCTGGGAACCCACTCTTGCCCGCGAGGGTGGTGAACACCGGAATGTTCGTCAGCTCCGCGAACTCCACCAGTTCGTCGGTCGCCTCAGCGTACAGGATCCCTTGGCCGGCGTTGATTATAGGGTAGTCCGCGGCCAACACGGCCTTGACCAGGTCACGGACGTCGTCCGGGTCTCCTCCCGACTTAAATGCCTTCACCGGCGTGTAGCTCAAGGAGTCTTCGGCGATCTCGGCGCCCGTGACATCACGCGGCAACTCCAGCAGCACGGGACCCGGCCTGCCGTGCTTGAGTTGGCTGAATGCCATGCCCATCAGTTCCGATATGCGGCCGGGGATGTTGATGCTGGCCATGAATTTCGTGACGCCGCCGTAGTTTTTGGTGGACTCGAAGTTCGGGTGAACGTCCTGGCGTCCGGCGGGCTGACCGCCGGGGAGCAGCAGGATCGGCACCGAGTCGGCGTAGGCCTGAGCGACGCCGCCGAACGCGTTCTCCGCGCCCGGACCGGTCTGCATCGTGAAAACACCGATCTTGTTGCCGTTGTTGATGCGGCTAAAGGCGTCGGCCATGTTCACTCCGGCGCGTTCCTGACGCACCAAGACCGGTCGGATGCCGGCTTGCGTGCATGCGTCGATCAAGCCCTGCGCAGGAAAACACGCGATCCACTCTACGCCCTCTGCCTTTAGAATCTTTGCTATTGCCTGGTCGCCGTTCAATTGTCACTCTCCTCGTGTCGTGTATTGTTCGTCACATCGAATAATGCGGGTTGATGCCGCTTGAGATCAAGTTGCCGTCTCTAACGAACCCTGACGAACTTCTGGATTCGCTGGCCTTCCAACACCTCCCCTATATATATGTCGCCCCGAGAATCGACCGCGATGCCGTGCGGCGCGACGAATTGACCGGGATCGTGGCTGCTTTCGCCGCCCCAGCGGGCGAGAACGTTTCCGTCGCCGTCGACTATCGAGAACCGATGCGTGAGTTCGGTTACGTACACCTCACCGTCAGGTCCGACCTGGACATCGGTCGGCTGGCGGAATCCAGGCCACATCGTCAAGAAGTTCCCGTCCTGATCGAAGACCTGGATGCGATGGTTCTCTCTGTCGCAGACGAGCACTCTGCCATCGGCGTCCAGCCCCACCCCGTGTGGCAACGTAAATTGACCAGGCTCGGTCGACCCAGGCTCGCCCCACGACAACAGCAGCGCGCCGGACGCATCGAACTTGTGCACCCGCGAGTTGCCGTACCCGTCGGAGACGAAGATGTCCTCGCTCTCGGTCACCGCGATGCCGGTGGGCAGGTTGAACGGTTCCGCTGCCCGGTGCACAACCCTGTCGGCGCCGTACCCGGTGTCCGACGCCTGGTCTCGATTGCCCAACTCCTGCAGCAGCTCTCCGTCGAGGCTGTATTTGACGATGACGTGGGCGTCGCGATCGGCGAGGTAGATGTTCCCGTCAGGACCGATGTGGATTCCGTGCGGCCCCGCGAATCGCTGATCCCACGACTTGATGAACCCGCCCTCCCGATCGAAGACCATCATCTGGTGTGCGCTTCGATTGAACAAGTACACATTGTCGTCGCCGTCCACTGCCACACCCGCCACCTGATGGAACTCGTACCCCTCAGGCAGCTTCCCCCAGCCCTCGTCCAATTCGTACCTGTAGTCTCCATCGCCATATTGCATGAACTCGCCTCCGGTTTCAGGCTGTTTTGGTGGCTTGGCGGGCTGCCAGGACCGTTGAATTATTTTGACGGATGGGTTGACTGGGCTTGGGCGTAAACGCCCAGAGCACCGGCGGGATCGGCGTTCGTTCGAGCTTTGGTGACCACGCTCGGCAAATATACGTGGTCGCGAGGGCACGGTCAACCAAAACGAATCTACACCGTCCCGTCGATCGACACGTCGAGCACGGCGGGGGCGCCGAGGTCGAGGGCTCGGCGCATGGCGGGGCCGAGGTCGCCTGGGTTTTCGATTTTGCGACTGTGGACGCCAATGGCCTCTGCGATGCCGGCGATGTTCATCGGGGTCGGGAAGTCCATGGCTAGATAGTCGCTTTGAGGGTCTTGCTCTCCCAGGATCTGTGTCTTGTAGGCGTTCATGTTGAGCTTCAGGATGCGATAGGCTCGGTTGTTGCAGATGACGTAGACGACCGGGATGCGAGAGTTGGCGGCGGTCCACAGCGCCTGCACGGTCATCATCGCGCTGCCGTCTCCGATGACGCCGACGACGGGTCGGTCCGGATTGGCCAACTTGACGCCCATCGCGCCACCCATGCCCCAGCCCAACGCGCCGCCTCGCTCGCCGAATACGGAGCCGGGTTCGTTGAACGCGATGGCGTCGTGGACCGCGTCTCGACTCGTGACCGAGTCGTCGGCGATGATTGTGTCGGGAGGGAGCACGGCAGCGATCTCATGCATCATCCGCTCGGCGGACATTGGCGAGAGGTCCCACCGATCTCTTAGACATCGTTCTCGAGCGGCGACTTGTTCTGCTTTCGCCTGGGTCAGCCCGGCGACCCGCACGCGGGCCGACTCTCGAGCTGTGCCCGTCATGTCCGACTCCAATGCGTCGGACAAGTTGGCGAGCGCCGACTTCGGGTCGGCTGCGATGCCGATGTCCGTCGGCTCGGACTTGCCGATCTCGGCGTATGCTGAGTCGATGTGGATGAGTTTGGTTGCCGATCCCAGCGCCGGTCCGGAGAAGTAGAAGAAACCGGAGAACACGTTCGTTCCGACAGCCAGCACGACATCGCCTCGCGACAGCAACGCCTGGCCTGCCGGCATGCCCGGCGCGATTCGGCCCATGAACTGAGGGTGGTCGGTCGGGAAATTCATCTCCGAGTACGACGCGGCGTAGACCGTCGCGCCGGTGAGCTCGGCAAGACGCACGGCCTCGCTCACGCCGCCAGACTGCGCCAGCCTGTCACCCACCACGATGATGGGGTTATCGGCGCGGGACAACAACTCGCTGGCGTCGGCCACGGCGCGAGGGTCGGGGTGGACTCGCGGATATCCGGACGCCGACGGGACGATGTCCATGTCGGCTTCGTCATCTAGCGCGTTGGCCGAGAACGCTACGTATGCGGGGCCCGTTGGAGGCGTCATTGCCTCGGTGAACGCCCGCCGCATCACCGACGGAATCTGCTCGGGATGGGTGACCTCGGCGCTCCATTTGGTGAACATCCTCGTCATCTCGGCTAGCTGAGTCCGGCCCTCCGCCAGCTTGCGGATGTCTTTGTTGGCGCTGGTGAGCACCATCGGCGTGCCGCCTTCGTTGGCGTTGTGCAGCAGGCTAATGCCGTTGGCAAGCCCGGTTTCGATGTGAAGGTTTACAAACGCCGGTTTGCCGGTGGCGCGAGCATAGCCGTCCGCCATGCCCATGGCGACGCCCTCCTGTGTTGAGAGCACGTACTCCAATCCGCGGGAATCCTCCAGCGCATCGAGGATAGGGCCTTCGCTGGTCCCCGGGTTTCCGAAGACGTACCCGATGGCCTCGGCCTCCAACATCCGAATCAACCCCTGTTTTCCTGTCATTCTTGGCATGGACCTCTCCTTGTGTCGGGCGGTCCGGCGCGTGATGCAGAGTGTGATTCGCCGTGTCGACAGCCGCATCCGGCCACGGCTATCGACCGGCAGGGCTCGGTTCTGCACCGCTTAGATTCCCGACGTTTCACATCATATTCCGTTTCGACTCGACGTTAAAGCGGCCAGACTCACCAAAAAGACGGACCGGCTCACTCATCTCAAGCAAACGAGTTCCACGCACTTTCGGGGCGGATTCCTCGTATTGTGCCGTATAAGATGAGTACACGGTGGGGGGACAGCCGCCGACATCTTCACCGATTCGGCGCCTCATCACATTTGCCCCCTGGGGTCTGCGCGCGAATGAGCTCCTCTGCGAAGCGGACAACAGGGGGTTTTCCTTTCCCCTGAAGAATGTCTCCCAAACGTAAAGACAGGCGTGACAACCCCTGGTATAATACGCGTGACGACACCGGGAGGTAATCCATGAAGCTGGAAGTCATCACCGTCTCCCCCAACGAAGATCGCGTCTTGCTGTTCTTCGACCCCGAGGACGACTCTGGGGACGATGACAAGGTGCGGTCCTATCTGGCCGAAAACAGTCTCGGCCCAAAACGCGAGTACACCGAGACGCGCGAGTCAACCGACTACAACGTCTACTACTTCGGCCACTGCTACATCGAAGACCACATGGAATCGCTGACCGCAATGGCCTCGGAGGGCGCGCCATAACCTGACGCAAATCGAGCTCGGTCCTCTCAATGGATCGGACCGGGCAGGATCGCCGGCGCAACCGGCGAACGCCACCGTCGAGTCAATCGCAGGCACGACGGATGTGGCGATTTGTGGCGTTTGACACGGGTTGCAGGCCGTGATAGACTGGATATCCGGTCGAAATATGCCCTTGACGACAACTTTGTATCAACCACCCCGACTCCACCCTGCTGTAGGCAAGCCTCTTTCCCCCTCGCTTCATACTTCGACTGTATCGTAATCACGGGCCTTAATCTTCGTTTTCTCGAGGAGTGTGAGCGCGCATGACGTCATCCGTTCTGCAAGTGTCCAACGGTAGCAACGGCCAACCCCCGAAACGATCTTACTCACGAATACCAGCTTCAATCGACGTACCCAACCTCATCCAAGTCCAGCTCGACTCATTTGACGACTTCAAAACGGAAGGACTGCGAGAGCTCTTCCAGGAAATCTCCCCGATAGAGGATTTCCCGGGCGGCAGGTTCGAACTCAGCTTCCTCGACCACAAATTCGACGAACCCAAGAACACCGAGGTCGAATGCCGCGAGAAAGAGATTACCTACTCTGCGCCGCTGCACGTCACCGTTCAGCTCAAGATCAAGGCCGGCGGACCGGGCCAGGGCGAAATCAAGGAACAGACCCTATTCATCGGCGACATCCCGATGATGACCACGACCGGCACGTTCATCATCAACGGCGCCGAACGAGTCGTGGTCAGCCAACTCGTCCGCTCTCCCGGCGTCTACTTCACGACGGACTCGGATGCGGCTACGGGCAGGCCTTTGGCCGCCGCAAAGCTCATCCCCTATCGCGGCGCGTGGATGGAGTTCGAGACCTCTAACCGCGACATCATGTCGGTCAAGATCGACCGCAAGCGCAAGACCCCGGTCAGCACATTGCTCAGGTGCATGGGTTTCGAGACCGACCAGGAATTGCTGGAGCTTTTCGAAGACATCGACACCGATCCCGAGCACCAGTTCATGAGCACGACCATCGCCAAAGACAGCGCCGTCACAAACAAGGACGAGGCGCTGGTCGAGTTTTACCGAAGATTGCGGCCGGGCGAGCCTCCCAACGTCGAGAACGCGCGGAACTTGTTGGACAACTTGTTCTTCAACTCCAGACGCTACGACCTCGGACGCGTGGGTCGCTACAAGCTCAACCGCAAGCTGCACGCCGACAACGAGCAGGCGTTCGAAGAACTCACCCTTTCTCCTCACGACATCGTGTCGCTGCTCAGGAGAATGGTCCGAATCAACAATAGCGTAATTGGTCCCGACGACATCGACCATCTGGGCAACCGGCGCGTTCGAGCCGTGGGCGAGCTGATCCAGAATCAGGTGCGCGTCGGCCTGCTCCGCATGGAGCGCGTAATCAAAGAGCGCATGACCACGCAGATGGACCCGGCCACGACAACCCCGGCCGCGCTGATCAACATCAGGCCAGTTGTCGCCGCCGTAAGGGAGTTCTTCGGCGGATCGCAGCTATCCCAGTTCATGGACCAGACCAACCCGCTGGCCGAATTGACGCACAAGCGGCGGCTCTCCGCGCTGGGCCCGGGCGGACTGTCCCGGGAGCGCGCCGGTTTCGACGTCCGCGACGTCCACCACTCCCACTACGGCCGAATCTGCCCGATCGAGACCCCGGAGGGACCGAACATCGGACTGTTGGGCTCGCTGGCTACATATGCCCGCACAAACGAGTATGGTTTCATCGAGACGCCGTACCGGACGATCTACCGGGAGATGCTCAACACGGACCCTGGGATCGATGGAAGGACCATCACCGAGGACATCCCCGGTGACGACGGCAAAAACATCCTGAGGTCCGGCGGCGTGATCCGCAAGAGCTCAGGAACGCTTACGCGCATCGCTGCCTTGTCCGAGCGGATGATCCCGGTGATGCCGTACGTGTCATCGGACCCGGATGACATCGTGTACCTCTCGGCAGACGCCGAGGAGGCGGTCCACATCGCGCAGGCAAATGCGGTCGTCGACGAGTTGGGTCAGTTCCTCGATGAGCGGGTGGAAACCCGAATCGGCGATTTGGTTGCCATGGAGGCGCCCGAAAACGTTGGTTATGCCGACGTGTCGCCAATCCAATTGGTCAGCGTCTCAACCGCCCTCATTCCGTTCCTCGAACACGATGACGCCAACCGTGCCCTGATGGGCTCGAACATGCAACGCCAGGCGGTGCCCCTCATGCGTCCCGAGCCTCCTCTTGTGGGCACGGGCATGGAAGGGCGCGTTGCCAGAGACAGCGGTCAGGTCCTGATCTCGCGAACCGACGGCGTTGTCACCCGTTCGACCGGGGGGCAGGTCGTCATCACCGACGCCGAAGGGACCGATCACCCGTACAACCTTCTGAAGTTCGTTCGCAGCAACCAGGGGACGTGTGTCAACCAAAGGCCCATCGTGACCAGAGGAGACACCGTCAAAGCCGGCCAGGTGTTGGCCGACAGTTCTTCGACGGGGCAAGGCGAGTTGGCCCTCGGCCAGAACGTGTTGGTCGCGTTCATGACCTGGGAGGGCTACAACTTCGAGGACGCCATCATCATCAGCAACCGGCTTGTCAAAGACGACAAGTTCACCTCGATCCACATCGAGAAGCACGAGGTCGAGGCGCGCGACACCAAGCTGGGTCCGGAAGAAATCACTCGAGACATCTCCAACGTGGGCGAGGACAGCCTCCGGAACCTCGATGAAGAAGGCATCATCCGCGTCGGGGCCGAAATCGGCCCAGGCGACATCCTCGTTGGGAAGATCACGCCGAAGGGCGAGACCGAGCTCAGCGCCGAGGAGAAACTGCTTCGGGCCATATTCGGAGAGAAAGCCCGAGACGTAAAAGACACGTCTCTCAGGGTGCCGCACGGCCAACGCGGGAAGATCATCGAAGTGAAAGTGCTAAGCCGAGAGAACAAAGACGAGCTTCCTCCTGGAGTCAACAAGCTCGTTCGCCTCTGGGTTGCCCAGACTCGTAAGGTCACCGAGGGTGACAAGATGGCGGGACGCCACGGGAACAAGGGCGTAATCGCTCGGATTCTCCCTGAGGAAGACATGCCGTTCTTGCCGAACGGAACGCCCGTCGACATCATCCTCAACCCCATCGGCGTGCCGTCGCGCATGAACTTGGGGCAGGTTCTCGAGACTCATTTGGGTTGGGCCGCCAATGCCATGGGATTCCGCGCCGTAACCCCCGTGTTTGACGGTGCGCCAGACATGGCGATCGAAGACGCGCTCGCCCAGGCGTGGCTGCTTGAGAAATCCGGCGCGTTCAATCCCGGTGATCTCGAACAGTACGGCAATCACTACAACCCTGAAGTGGCTCGTGCATGGCTCGCCGAACGCGGCTACGACTACGACAGGCTATTCTCGACCGCCAATGACGGCAGCGCGCGCTATGCATGCATGGTGATCTGGTTGCAAGATGAGGTCGGACAAGACATTTCAGGCATGTCCGATGAGGACATGACGGCCGAGATCGACCGCCTCAACCGCGAAGACGGTGTCGCCGCTCCGATCATCGGCAAAGCGACCCTGCTCGACGGAAGAACAGGCGAAGAGTTCGACCAACCCATCGCAGTGGGCTACATCTACATGATGAAGTTGATTCACTTGGTTGAAGACAAAATCCACGCCCGCTCCACTGGCCCATACTCGCTGATCACCCAGCAACCACTAGGCGGGAAAGCCCAGTTCGGCGGGCAGCGCTTCGGCGAGATGGAAGTCTGGGCGCTGGAAGCCTATGCAGCGGCGTACAACCTCCAGGAAATGCTGACCGTCAAATCCGACGACGTGGTCGGCAGAGTCAAGACCTACGAGGCAATCGTGAAGGGCGAGGACGTTATCCAACCGGGCATCCCGGAGTCGTTCCACGTGTTGCTCAAAGAGCTTCAGAGCCTTGGGCTGTCAGTCGAATTGCTTCACGAAGCCGTTCACGATCTGGGCCTGTCCGATCTCGAAGACGGATTGGACGGTGAAGGAATGCCGACTCTGGATGCAGTCGACGGATCGGATCCAGCCTTCGCGCCTGTTTCCGATAACGTCACAGTGCTCGACGCCCAGGCCGAATCCCCATCCGAAGCCGCCGGCGCGCCGGAACCCGATATCGACCAAACGCCTTCCCCAATCGCCGAAGCATCGACTGGAGATGCGGCGTCTGAGGCGGATCAACTCCAACCTGCCGTCGCTGTAGCCGATCAGCCCGTGGCAGTAGCAGATGACGCCCCCGCCGATGAAGCTGTCGTGGCGGAAGACAAGGACCTGTCTGTCGGAACCGTCGAAGGCGCCGACGAGACTGAAACGGACTCAGACGAAGACGAGGCGGCGCCAACGGAGGACGAATCGGTCGCCGAGGCTGTGAAAGAGCCCGAAGGGTCTTCGGACGACGAAAGCTGATCGGACGGCCGTTCGCGGTTCTCGACGACGGCGAGCCTGCTGGTGAGCGCTGATGTAATCCGCCAGCTTTCGCTGATATCCGAGCCGAACAAACCGAACAATTCGAATCGACACGTGTCCAAGAATCGATGCGTCAGCCATAAAACACTCAACCCGATGGAGCTTGACATATGGCCCTAGGCGGTAACGACTTCAACGCAATTCGAATATCCTTGGCGTCGCCTGAACAGATCAAGATCTGGTCGTACGGCGAAGTCACCAAACCCGAGACGATAAACTATCGGACGCTGAGGCCGGAAAAAGACGGGTTGTTCTGCGAGCGTATTTTCGGTCCGACCAAGGATTGGGAGTGCTACTGCGGTAAGTACAAAAAGATCCGCTACAAGGGCGTTATCTGTGACCGATGCGGCGTCGAAGTCGCCCGGTCCAAAGTAAGACGTGAGCGGATGGGGCACATCGCCCTGGCTGCTCCGGTGGCTCACATCTGGTTTTCCAAGGGCACGCCCAGCAGGATCGGACTCCTTCTGGACCTGTCGCCCCGGAACCTGGACAGAGTCCTGTATTTCGCGCAGTACCTCGTCACAGACCTCGACGAGGAATTGCGCACGGTTCGTGTCGATCAACTCCAAGAGGAGTTGGACGAAGGCATCGACAGCGTCGACCCCGAGGCCCAACAGAGGTTGGAAGAGCTGGCCATACAGGTAGCCAAACTCGAGGCTGCAGCGGAGACCGACGCCGAGGACGAAGACAGCGCGAACTCCGATGAAGACGCTTCTGAAGAATCTGACGACGCCGATTCTTCGACCGAGCCCGAGGAGCTGTCCGAGGACGCGAAAGCGCTTGAGGCCTTTAAGGCTGAGACTCTCGAGTTGAACACCCGGCTCGACCAGGCCAAGGCCGACTTTGAAAACGAAATCGCCTCCCAAATAGACGACCTCGAAGACCTGCGAATCGGTCAACTGTTGACCGAGAGTCGGTTCCGTGAACTGCGCGACCTGTTCGCCGGCATTTTCACCGCCGGCATGGGCGCCGAGGCCGTTCTCGAGGTTTTGCGCAAAATCGACACGGACAAGATGCGCGACGATCTCCAAGAGGAGATGCAGTCCACGTCCGGCCAGCGCCGCAAAAAGGCGATTAAACGCCTGAGGGTTGTCGAGGCTTTCCGAAAGAGCGGAAACAAGCCAGAGTGGTTGGTTCTGACCACCTTGCCGGTGCTGCCGCCCGAACTGCGCCCCATGGTTCAGTTGGACGGCGGACGCTTTGCCACAAGCGATCTCAACGACCTTTATCGTCGCGTGATCAACCGCAACAACCGGCTCAAGCGTTTGATCGAGTTGCAAGCGCCTGAGATCATCGTCCGAAACGAAAAACGCATGCTTCAAGAGGCCGTCGACGCGCTGATCGACAATGGCCGTCGGGGGCGTCCGGTGGCAGGGAGCCATAACCACAGGCTCAAGTCTCTATCCGACTTGCTTCGAGGCAAGCAGGGCCGTTTCCGGCAGAACCTGCTGGGCAAACGAGTGGACTACAGCGGCCGTTCGGTGATTATCTCCGGGCCCGACCTTCAGCTTCATCAGTGCGGCCTCCCCAGGCGGATGGCTCTGGAGCTGTTCAAGCCTTTCGTCATGAACCGATTGGTCATGAAAGGTTACGCCCACAATATCAAGAGCGCCAAACGCATGGCTGAACGCATCAGGCCTGAGGTTTGGGACATCCTCGAAGAGGTTGTCAAAGACAGGCCAGTCATGCTGAACCGCGCGCCGACGCTGCACCGATTGGGCATCCAAGCGTTCGAGCCGGTTCTTATCGACGGCAGCGCTATCCAGGTGCACCCATTGGTTTGCACGGCGTTCAACGCCGACTTCGACGGCGACCAGATGGCCGTCCA
>DCWO01000084.1:14155-16784 GCA_002328865.1 Dehalococcoidia bacterium UBA2160
GGCGACCAGATGGCCGTCCACGTACCGCTGTCACGAGAAGCGGTTATGGAAGCGCGGCACATGATGCTCAGCACGTTCAACATGCTGTCGCCTAGCTCCGGCGAACCTATCGTCGCCCCGACCCAAGACATCGTCCTCGGGGCTTACTACATGACCATCATCGACGAAAAGGCAAAAGGAGCGGGTCGAAAGTTCAACAGTTTTGAGGACGCCAAGCTCGCCTACGAAATGGAAGTCGTCGCCCTACGAGCGCCGGTCACAGTGCGGCACGAGCCCGACGGCGCCGAGCCAGAGTGGATTGAGACAACACCGGGACGCATCCTGTTCAACGACGTGCTTCCGGCAGAGATGTCGTTCCGCAATCACGAGGTTGAAAAGGGCGCGCTGAAGGACATCGTGGCTGAGTGCTATAACATGCTCGGCAACGAAGGCACTTCCGATATCCTCGATGCCATCAAACGGCTGGGATTCCATTATTCCACCCGGGCTGGCGTCACCATCGCCATCAACGACGTTGTCGTGCCGGAAGAAAAGACTGCTATCGTCGCCGGCGCCGAGGACAAGGTCGAACTGCTAGAACAGCAGTACATGGACGGCTTGATCACCGAGGAAGAGCTTTACCAGAATTCGGTGCAGATCTGGACCAACACGAACGAAGAACTTACCAAGGTCATCGAAGAGAACCTGCGCAGCTACGGCGGCATCTACCTGATGGCCAACTCCGGAGCCAAGGGAAACATCGCCCAGATCAAACAGATGGCGGGGATGCGCGGCCTCATGTCCGATCCAAAGGGCCGCATCATCCCGCGACCCATCAAGTCCAATTTCCGAGAAGGCCTCAGCGTGTTGGAGTACTTTATTTCCACGCACGGAGCCCGTAAAGGCTTGGCCGACACCGCGCTCCGAACGGCGGACAGCGGATACCTGACCCGGCGTTTGATTGACGTTTCGCAGCAAATAATCATCATGGAGGAAGACTGCGAGACGCCTGCGGGAGTCTGGGTCGATTCTTCCGATGGCAGCGAGTTGGGCACTTCGTTCGGCGATCAGATCAAGGCTCGCTACTTTGCCGCGCCCGTGCCCGATCCGGAAACCGGCGAGATACTGTTTGACCGGAACGAGGTAATCGACGGAACGGTAGTCGACAAGCTGGCTGAGGCCAACGTCACGATTGTGATGGCGCGGTCGCCGATGACTTGCGAGGCGAAGCGCGGCATATGCCAACGCTGCTACGGTGTATCCCTGGCTACGATGCGGGATGCAATGATCGGCGAGGCAGTCGGAATTATCGCAGCCCAGAGCATCGGCGAGCCCGGCACCCAGCTCACGATGCGCACGTTCCATACGGGAGGCATCGCGGGTTCCGACATCACGAGCGGCCTGCCGCGCGTAGAAGAGCTCTTCGAGGCTCGGACGCCCAAGGGCGAGGCTATACTCTCAGAGATCGATGGAACAGTCGAGGTCACTGAACTTCCGGAGGGACGCAGCATCCGCGTCGTCAACTCCGAGGAGTACACCGATGAATACGTCCTGCCCGAGGGCTTTGCGCCATCGTTTAAGGACGGCGACATGGTGACCATTGGGGATAAGCTCGCCGAACCCGAGGAGCCGTCCGAAGATGAAGAGACAACGGCGCTCCAATCCAGCGACCTAGTCGCAAGGGTTTCGGGTGCAGTGCGCATCGACGGCGACTTGCTTACGATATCGTGGACCGACGAAGAACAACGCGAATACGCGGTGCCCGCCGCGGCCCACATCATCGTCAGGTCCGAAGACGCCGTGGTCGCGGGCGAGGCGTTGACCTCCGGGCCTAAGAACCCTCAACAGATCCTAAGCATTCAAGGCCGCGACGCTGTGCAGCGCTACCTCATTGACGAGGTCCAGAGAGTTTATCGCTCGCAGGGCGTGCCCATTCACAACAAGCACGTTGAGCTGATCATCTCCCAGATGCTGCGGAAAGTCCGGATAGACGATCCGGGCGACACTGAGTTGCTTCCGGGAGAACTCGTCGACCGTCATAACTACGAAGAGATCAACGCTGGCATCCTGGCCGAGGGCGGAGAACCGGCCACGGCCACGCCCGTCCTGCTCGGAATCACAAGAGCGTCGCTGAACATGGACAGCTTCCTTGCTGCCGCGTCCTTCCAGGAGACGACTCGAGTGCTGACGGAATCGGCCGTAAACGGAGAGATCGACTATCTGAGAGGGTTGAAAGAAAACGTCATTATTGGCCGGCTTATCCCCGCCAGGCTTTCGCTCACCGAAGATGGTGTCAGTGGGAAGACCGAGGAAGGCTCGGCGCCTCGACCGTTGGGGATCATGACCGGCGGCATGGGAATGGCTTCGGAGCGCATGCAGATCGGAATGGACGGTGGATTCGGGCCCGTTGACACGGAACAGCATCCCGACTTCGTGGCTGAAGAGAATATCGTTGACGATTCTCTCGAACAGGTTCCCTCGGACGACGACTAAATCATCCGATTGCCGACACGAGTTGTCGGTTGAATAAATCTTGACCGTGTTCTCGGGGCCTTGATAAAATTGTGTGATGGCTCCGAGTTCGGAAATCGCATCGGGATTGGGCGGTTAGCTCAGTGGTTTAGAGCGCTGCGTTGACATCGCAGAGGTC
>DCWO01000084.1:17104-22416 GCA_002328865.1 Dehalococcoidia bacterium UBA2160
TTCAAATCCAGTACCGCCCACCATGTCAATACGGCCGGTGTGCATCGGCAACCTTGTTTGGGGCTGACGAGCTGCACACGATTCATGACCGACACCAAGGATCCAGGCAGACGCTTTCCGAAATCGAAGTACAAGCCCTCATTATGGCGGCCCTACCCGGAGACATCGGGATCAGGAATGTCCCCGGAATGGGATCCGAGCCAGCGCCGGACGCAACGACGCGCGACGTTCATTTCGCCGTGAGTTGCGACTGTGGCGCATCCGTGCTGCTCGGAATCGAAGTGTCGCTCAACAAGACGGCCGCGGACATCACGGCCGTGATGCCCACCATCGTGAGCGTGCTCTCGGATCAAGCTAAAGATTTCCAGGCCAAAACCTGCCAAGAGCATACGCTGATGAGAATGGGGTCGACCACCGGTTGAAGGTCGGCGGAACCGGGACGAAAAGGAACCTGAATGGCTAAACGTGAGTTGACGCCGGAAGAGGCGTTGCAAAGAGCGGTCCGATTTTCCGAACGCTACGTGCATCGTGGGCCGTACGAATTCTTTCCGGAGCCAGAAGTTGTCGCGGAGGTCCAAAAAGGCCTGGCTGACAACGAACGAAAACTCGGATACCGGTACTGTCCTTGAATGCCCCCGGCTGGCGATCCCGTTGAGGATCGCAAGAAGATTTGCCCGTGTGAGCGGCATCACGAGGACATCAAACGCGACGGGTTCTGTCTTTGACTGTTTTATGTAAGCGAAGAGTTTCTTCGCTCACACGAATCCGGCGAAGAGTTCGATCAGACGATCGACGAAGCGGTCCCGCTTGGCCATGAGTTGTTTGAAGACACGGGCGGCAAACGAGAGTTCAACGTTCAGAAACGGTCGGAAAACCCGGAAGACGGCGCCTGAGGAGCCGCGCAGTCTTCCGCGTCTCCGCCATCTTTAGATTTCGCGCCCATGCCGAGAATCCCTGATAGAGAACATTGCCCTGCCCGCCGGACAATGTTAACCTGACGGCAGGCGATTGCATCTAACGGTTGTGACGCTGACCGCGTTGCGATCACATCAACAGGATCGAGGACAGACACAGGTGGACAAAGAGATACAAGTCTACACATCGAACGGTTGAGGGCCTTGCCACATGGTGAAAGTGTACCTTTCACGCAAAGACATCCCCTTTACCGAGTTGAACGTCTCGCTAGACAGAGACGCTCTGAAGAATCTGGTGACCATGGGTTACCGGACCACTCCCGTCACGATCATCGGAGACGAGAAAGTGGTGGGCTATAGCCCATCCAAACTGGAAGCAGCGCTTCAGTCGGAAGGGATAACGGCCTAGCGCCTCCGGCAAGCCCTGTTCGCGCGAAGTTCTTCCTGAAGCATTATCCGGCCTACCTGGTCGTATCCTCTGGCAGGTCGCGTCGCGCTGTCCCGCCGTTGCAATGCCGCGAACAACCGGCATCACATATTGAACCAATAACGGCGCCGTCCGACATGATCGACGGCGCCGTTTGCTTTGGGCCTCGTATCGCCGGCGATACGAATGTCTGGCGGTTCCCGCCGACCCCTTGTCGACACCCGACCGACTCGATGCGTGCTATTATGAGCGCCACTCGATAAACGCCCTCAGACGAAGGACCTCACGATGAACACCAGACGCACGATCCGAGCGGCCGCAGTCCAACTCACGCCAGTACTGTTCGACCGCGACGGCAGCACGCAGAAAGTATTGGACGCCATCTCCGACGCTCAACGGCAGGGCGTCGATCTCCTGGTATTCCCCGAAACGTTCATCCCTAGCTACCCTTACTTCGCCAACTGGCAGGCGCCCGCCAGAATAGGCGACCAGCACCTTCGCCACTTCGAGCAATCCGTCGATGTCCCTGGTCCAGTCACCCATGCCGTCGGCGCGGCGGCTGCGGCGGCCGGGATGGTGGTCGTCCTCGGCATAAACGAGCGCGACGGCGGCAGCCTGTACAACACGCAAGTGGTCTTCGACGCTGACGGCTCGCTCATCCTGAAACGCCGCAAGGTGATGCCCACTTACCACGAACGCATGATCTGGGGCTGGGGCGACGGCTCCGACCTCAAAGTCGTGGACACCGCCGTGGGTCGGGTCGGCCCGCTGATCTGCTGGGAGCACTACATGCCCCTGAGCCGATATGCCCTCATGACTCAACGCGAGGAGATACACTGCTCCCACTTTCCGGGGTACATCGGCCGCGAGGGATTTGCCGACGAGGTCGACGTGACGATCCGGCACCATGCCATCGAGTCAGGTTGCTTCGTCGTCAACGCGACCGGATGGCTCGAAGCCGACCAACTCACGGAACTGTGCCCGGACCCGGACCTGCGCGAACGTCTGTCGCCCGACTCGTCCTTCACCGCCATTGTTGGTCCCGACGGCAGGCATCTCGCCGATCCCGTCACCCACGGCGAGGGCATGGTCGTCGCCGATCTGGACCTGCGCGACATCGCTCGCCGCAAGCTCCGGATGGACTCCGTCGGCCACTACGCCCGCCCGGACATCGCCCGCATGGTGATCGACCCTCGGCCCCGACGGATAGTCGAGCACGCGGACCTCGGCGGAGGGGCGACGACCAACGGCCAGCCCTCGGCCGCCGACGCGAACCATGACCTGGACTCCCGCCTAACCGCGATCGAGGAAACGCTTCAGAAGCTGGCTGATTCTGCGGGCGCTTGAGCACGTCAACCTTGGACGCGAATATTGCCGATATCGGTCATTCTGACCTCGGCGAAATCGAAGAAGATTCTGGCCTAGCGTCGAGCGTTTTGACCTTTCAGAGGGTGCGGGCTTTGCTCTGCTCAGGCATCGACGTGCTGCCGCTCAAACTCAAACATCAGGGGTCTCGGAACGATGGCGATAACAACCGTCCTGCTGGACGCGGGCGGCGTCATACTCGACGAAAGCAAACAGGAACGCCTGGCGGCCAAGATTGCGGCGCACATTATCGGCGAGATCGAACCCAACTTTCACGAATCAACGTATTGGGCCGACATCGCTCAAGCCGTGCGCAGCTTCGCACCGAATGCGTACCGGTCTGTTGTGTGGAAGTACTGCCGAGGCGACGAATCGTTGTTCAACCGCCTATGGGAGCAATTCGACACGACATGGAGGACGGATCGACCGCCGTTGCGTCTGACGCCCAGATTCGAACGCGAAGGCAGAGCCTTGTCCGATGATTTCAACCTCGCCATTGCCGGAAAGTACGGGAGCGAGATATTCGATTTCCTCGGCGACGAAGGGCTGCTCGACCTCTTCGTCCACCGGTTCAGCCAAGACGACTTCGCTGTGACCAAACCCAACCCGACGTACCTGGCCCAGATCGCAGCCCGATGCGACGTCCTGCCCGGCGAGTGCGTGATGGTCGGCGACAGAGTGGACAACGACATCGTCCCGGCAAAGATGCTGGGAACGAAGACAATCTTGATCCGAACAGGAATCCACCGAGATCAGATGCCGCGGACGCCGCCCGAGATGCCCGACGTTGAGCTTGCCGGCGTCGACGGCCTGGCGGCAGCGGTCCGAGATATAGCGCGTAAAGGATGATACGCATGCCACACAAACCACTGATGGAATTCGGCTACAACCCGCCCTCGGGCGAACGCGGTTACGAGACGATCCGGTCCCGCGAATACCTGTCCGATCTGCACCGAGCCCTGGACGTCGCCTCACAGTCGTTCGGGTCGCTCTGGACATCGGACCACCTCAACTACACGACCGAGTTTCGCGTCGAGTGCTGGACGCTGCTCACGTGGATGGCGGCGCGATACCCGGGGCCGATGCTGGGCACCGTCGTCATGAGCAACTCGTTCCGCAGTCCGTCGCTCATGGCGAAGATGGCCGCCAGCTTCCAGGAGCTCAGCTACGGCCGGCTCATCCTCGGCTACGGCGCCGGCTGGTACGAGCCCGAGTACCGATCGTACGGCTTCGACTACCCCTCAGCGGGGATCCGCATCGCCCAGTTCGACGAAGGTGTCCGGGTGATGAAAGCGATGTGGACCGACGCCCCGGCCAACTTCGACGGCAAATACTACAAGATCGAGAACGTCCACTGCGAGCCTCGTCCCGACCCGCATCCGATCCTGATGCTGGGCGGAGGCGGCGAGCGCAAGACCCTCCGAGTCGTCGCCGAGCACGCCGACTGGTGGAACGACGTCATGCGGCCCATCGACGTGTTGCAACGCAAGCTCGACGCACTCCGAGCCCACTGCGACGCCATCGGCCGCGACTACGCCGATATCCGCAAGACGCTCGCCCCGCGCTTCTACATCCACCGCGACCACGCCGAAGCCCTCGAGATGGCCGGAGACCGCATGCAAAGCGACCAACCTCCCATCGCCGGCGACCCGTCTTCGGTAACCGACCAGCTCATGCAGCTAGTCGAAATGGGCTTCGACTTCTCAGTCGCCACCTTCCCCCGCTTCCAAGAACTCGACGACATGAAGCTCTTCGTCGAAGAGGTCATGCCGCACTTCAGCTAGAGTGATGGGTCCGGCGGACCGTGATGCGGGCGCACAAAATCATATCCCACTTCAGCGTGGACGAATCGATCACTTGCCTCGCCGTCGGCAGGGAGTATGTCGCGATTCTGCCACAACGACTCGTCCCGGCAGCAACCCGCGTCATTGCCTCGGGTACAATGTTGAAACTGCCGGGGCGGAAACTCGGCAAAGACTGAATCGAGTGTGTGATGACGACCGCCAAGATCATTCTTCTTCGACCGGAAACCGTTCCGCCCTCGCGAATGTCAGACGGCAGCGCCGGTTATGACCTGTACGCGGCGGCAGACGCGGTCATCCCCGCCGCGTCCGTAGCGGGAGATGGTCGGGTGGATGTCGGCAGGTCTCTTGTGCCCCTCGGATTTGCAATCGAGTTGCCGAAGGGCACGGTTGGCAGGTTGGCTTCTCGTTCAGGCTTGTCGGTCAAGTCCAACATCGAGGTAGGCGCCGGTTGGGTGGACAGCGACTACCGCGGTGAAGTGATGGTTGAGATGAAGAACTTGAGCTCGGTCGACTACGAGATCAGCAAGGGTGATCGGATTGCCCAACTGATCTTTCTGCGAGTCGAGCAACCCGACATTCTTGTGACAGACTCCCTCGAGAGCACTGCCCGAGGCGCATCTGGCATCGGCTCGACCGGTATTTGAGACTGCAGCGGCTCGAACCCTGCCACGAGTCAATCGCCAATGCCATCTACCCCAGCGCCGTCCACTTCGCGTAGAGGTCTTCGAGCTGGGCTGTCACGCGGTCGAGCTGGCGTTTGGCGCGGCGGCCGGCGCGGTGGTCGCGGGATGAGAAGGCTTT
>DCWO01000011.1 GCA_002328865.1 Dehalococcoidia bacterium UBA2160
AGTAACGGTCGTTTTGCAGATTGTCATGCTGAGACCGCAGGCGAAGCATCTGGGGCCCCGCAGGGAGGCAATTGTCGCATTCAGCCAGATCCTTCGACTTCGCTCAGGATGGGATCGGGAGAGCCGTTACTTGGAAGCTTGTCGAAGGACCCCGGCGAATCATCATTGTCCGTCGTTGTGACACTGTCGAAAGACCTCGACGAACCATCCTGCCATGTGACGCAGGCGCACCAGAAGCGCGCCCAACATAGTCAAAATCCTCGTCGACGGAGGGCATTCAACCATGGACTACGGTATAGGCATCCCGTCATACATCGACGCCTGGCGCGAAGTGAAAGCGGCCGAAGAAGCCGGGTTCACGCATGCATGGTTCTATGACTCGCAGTTGATCTACTCCGATGTCTGGGCGACCATGGCGCTGGCGGCTCACAACACGAACAGCATCAAACTCGGAACGCTCGTCGCCATCCCCAGCAACCGATTGGCGCCGGTGACCGCGGCAGCCGCGGCGTCGATCAACAAGATCGCGCCGGGACGGGTGATCCTCGGCCTGGGCACGGGCTACACCGGACGCAACACGATGGGGTTGCCCGCTCTGTCCATGAATCACTTCGAAGAATACACCCGGCAGGTTAAGGGCCTGCTGGCGGGCGAGGATGTGCTGCTCCGGGAAGGCAATCGCGAGCGATGGATACGCCTTATCCATTCGAAGTCCAACTCTGGCCGGGACGAGTTCTTCAACATCGAAGACCCGATTCCCGTGATGCTGGCCGCCAACGGACCCCGAGGGCAAAAGCTGGTCGGTGAAATCTCGGACGGTTGGATCACCACCGGCAGAAGCGCTGGCGTGCCCCGCGGGCTGCCCAGGGTGATGGAGGCTGCCGAGGCGGTGGGCGCCACCTTCGACCACGCGGGCGGAGACGGCTCGAAACCCTACGTGACCGTGCTCACCTCGGCGTGCGTGCTCCGCGACGGAGAGACGCTGACGAGCGAGCGCGTAATCCGAAACGTGGGGCCGACCCTGGTTCCCGGAGTTCACGCGATGTGGGAGGGCGCCTACGGTCCGGGCGCAAACCTGGGCATGGTCGACGCCGATCTGGCCGGGGAATACGACCAGTACATCCGTCAATACGGAGACGAAAAGCCGCCGCCCACTCCGGATGATCGACGTTACTTGGATGCCCATGAGGGTCATTACGTGTACCTGAAGAAAGGCGAAGAGCAGTTCGTGTCCCCGGAAATGATGGCTCGCTCGTTGACAGGCTCAGGATCGGACGTCAACCGGCGCCTGGACGAGATGGAAGACCTCGGGATCAACAACGTGGCGCTTTCAGCCGTCGATCGCCGCGCAGCACGAGAGTTGATCACCGACTTCAGCGAGCAAGTGATTCATCGGCGCTGACGGACTGACACTGGTAGGATTATTGCCGGTGGATCACGCAGATGCGCCCTCAATTTGACGCGACCCTCGTCCAGTGCGATTTTCGCAAACCGAACGAGAACCTTGCATTTCGACGGGGCCAAGAACATCGCCTGCCAGGCAATGGACGTTGACGGTGGCGGGTATCTCGGATAGACGCCAAAACCGTTGACGCATCTGGGCTGCGTTGAGCGCCACGTCGGCGAACTCGGCGAGCAGAGTGGTTGACCGGGTAAGCATCGTATTTTGCAACAGGGGAAGTCTTGTATGGCGTCGCAGCGCATCACCGAAATCAGCGTCACTCCGATTCCCGCCTACTTCCCGCACGAAATCGGCCGGAACGCGTTCCGCTGGAGCCCCGGCACAACCGGCGTGGAGTGGTTGGTTCGTGCTCGCACTGAAGGTGGTCTCGAAGCGTTGGGCAATGCCATGCGACACCTGTGGGTGGACGGCGACGGTTCGGTCGAGAGTCTTGTCCGTTTGCTTCGGGAAGTTTTGCTGGGCCGTCGCGTCGATGAGTTCCTCCATGTGTCCTGCGGTCGCGTGGTCGGCCCCACCAGGGAGGCGAACCGAGTCTTCCGAAATCACCCCTGGATGAGCGTCCTCGCCTACGATCTCACGGCCAGGGAGCTGGGAGTGTCTTGCATCGAACTTCTGGGCGGCAAGAAACGAGACCGCGTGGATGCCTACGACACGACGCTGTACTTCGACGATCTCCGAGTTCCTGAGAAGGGTGTTGGCCAAGTGGTGGAAGAGGCTGGCGATGCCTTGAAGGCGGGTTACAGACAGATGAAGATGAAAACGGGCCGCGGCGGACGTTGGATGGCTCCGGAAGCCGGCATGCGGAGAGACGTGGAGGTGGTCCAGGCGGTGCGTGAGCTGGCGGGCCCCGACGTGAAGATCATGGTGGACGCCAATTTCGGGTACGACGGGCGTCTCGACCTCCTTGAGGATTTCATCCGGGAGACGCTTCCGGCGGACGTTTTCTGGTTGGAAGAGATGGTCAAGGCGGACCTCGACGCCTATCGCTCGATTCGACGAATCCAGGAAAGACTCGGTTCGACGGCGCTCCTGGTGTGCGGAGAGGTGGACGAAGACTATCCCATGGGCGATGTGTACCGCGACCTCGTGGAGGGTCGCCTAATCGATGGCTACCAACCAGACATCGTCTGGCACGGTTACGTACGATGGAACGAAATCCAACGGCTGCTCGAAGGCGCCGGCGTGAGGTGTGTGCCTCATTGCTTCCATAACGGCAACTATGGCAGGCGGGCGTCCCTGATTTGGGGAGCGGCTTCGGAGAGCTTCGTTTCGATCGAGGATGAACGGATTGCGCCAAACGTCTACCGGCAGGATGCATTCACGTTCGAGAACGGGTCCTACGCCGTTGCCGACGCACACGGCCTGGGTTTGGAAGTGGACGAGGAGATATTCCAGAGCCGTTATGCGAGCAACGAGGTTAAGATTAGCGTCTAGGCAACACTGGGATTCTGAGAGTCACGCCGGATAAGGGTGACGACCCGAGTAAGCGGCGCGCAGCATTTGATCGCAAGCCGTATGCTCGACCGCACACTTTGCGACCGTCTTCGTAACGCGACAGGAGAAACCATTGAAAGTCATCGATCTCAAAACCATGGTCGTCGAAAACGAGCCCCCGTACAGAGGCGGCAAGTACCTCTTGTTCTTGGAACTCAAGACCGACGAGGGCGTTGTCGGTTACGGCGAGCGAATTACCGGGAACACTTACTCGCGCAATCTGGGAGATCTGAAGTCGCAGATCAGCTTGATCGAGGAGATGGGTCGCCAGTACGTCGTCGGTGAAGATCCGTTCAACATCGAGCGGATTTGGGACCGGATGTACGCTTCTCGGCACGACTTTCGCCACCCCAGTCTCCACGCGACGCCGGTTCTCAGCGCGTTCGACATGGCGCTTTGGGACATCGCCGGCAAAGCGACCGGCCAGCCGATCTACAACCTGCTGGGTGGGAAGTATCACGATAAGCTCCGTGCCTACGCGTACATGCCCAACCGAGGTTTCCGGGAACATCCGGAGCGTGCGGGAGAGGTCGCCGTGGAGTTGATCGAGGCCGGGAATTCAGCCTGCAAGCTCGACCCGTTCATGCCGGAGTACCCGATCCCTCGGGACATTCCTCTGTGGGAGATCGAACACGCGGCCAAGATATTCGAAAGCATCCGTGATGCCGTCGGCGCCCGCATAGAAGTGGGCATCGGGACGCACGGTCAACTGACGACATACAGCGCGCTTCGTGTCGCCGATTATCTCGAGCCGTACCACCCGTTCTGGTTCGAAGAGCCGGTCGCGCCTGAGAACGTCGACGAGATGGCCCGGGTCGCCGCCCATACGAGCATACCCATCGCCACCGGCGAACGGCTGGTCACCAAGTACGAATTCTCGCAGGTGCTCGAAAAACAGGCGGCCCAGATCATCCAGATGGACGTCGGCCAGTGCGGAGGAATCCTGGAAGCGAAGAAGATCGCGGCCATCGCTGAGGCACACTACGCGATGATCGCTCCCCACATGGCCTGCGGGCCGATCGCCGCGGCCGCCGCAATCCAAATCGACACATGCTCGCCGAACTTCCTCATCCAGGAAGCGAATCTGGGGCCGCTACACGGCACGATCTTCAAGGAACCTCTCGCCTTCGAAAACGGCTACATCACGCCGCCGACCGGGCCGGGTCTCGGCGTGGAGTTCGACGAGGACGTGCTGAAGCGGCATTTGGTCGAGTAGGTCCGGTCTAGTGGCGATCAACAATCTGCGTGGAACCGACTTTGTCTCGCCATTCTTGCTGAGCCCGTCCGCCTTAGGCGGAAAGAATCTCGTCGATCGCCTCACGCGGCGCCTTCGCGGTCCCAGATACTTCGATTCGCTCAGTTTGGCGAGGCGTCGTGAGCACAATGTATTAATTTGACGACCATTAGAGTGGGCAGGAAACCAATCATGAATACGACGTTTCGAGGTGTGAAATGAAAGTCGGTTTTATCGGTCTCGGAATCATGGGCTCGAGCATGGCCACTAACGCCATAAAGGGCGGATTCGACCTGGTCGTCCACGACATACGACGTGAGGCCGCGATCCCTCATCTCGAAGCGGGCGCCGTGTGGGCGGACACGCCGCGCCAGGTGGCCGAACAGTGCGAGGTGATCTTCACGTCGCTCCCGGGGCCGGTCGAGGTCGAGGCGGTGGTGCTCGGAGGCGACGGCGTCATCGAAGGCATCGCCGAAGGGAGCACTTACTTCGACTTGAGCACCAGTTCGCCAGCGTTGATTCGCAGGATCCACGAGGTTATGGCAGAGAAGGGCATCGATGTGCTTGATGCGCCCGTCAGCGGCGGACCCGAAGGGGCGAGGACCGGTAATCTGTCGATATGGGTCGGCGGAGACAAAGCCCTTTTCGACAAGCACAAGCACGTGCTCGATTCCATCGGAGACAAGGCGTACTACGTCGGTCCCATCGGCGCGGGGGCCATCACGAAGCTCGTGCACAACTGCGTCGGGTACATCTTCCAGTGCGCCATCGCTGAAGTGTTTACCATGGGCGTCAAAGCCGGAGTGGACCCAGCCGCGCTGTGGCAGGCCGTCCGGAAGGGAGCCAATGGACGGCGAGGACCGTTCGAGAGCATGGCCCAGCACTTCTTGCCCGGGAACTACGATCCGCCCGACTTCGTCCTTCGTCTCGCCCGCAAAGACGTTGACCTCGCCGTGGCCGTAGGGCGTGAGAACGACGTCCCGATGCGTCTGGCGAACATGGCCCTGCAAGAGATCACTGAGGCCATCAATCGCGGTTGGGGCGCCCGGGACTCCCGCATCTTCATGAGCCTCCAGGAGGAGCGAGCAGGAGCTGAAGTTCGAGTCGCGGAAGATGTTCTTCGCGAGATCCTGGCGGCGGATGGAGACGCATGATGAATGACGATTTCTCGGTCGGCGCCGTGAAGATCGGCGCGGTCCTCGACATGATCCCGCCGCCCAGAGCGGCCAGCGATTTCTTCCCGGATGTGACCGAGGAAGACTGGGCGCCATACCGAGACGACGTTCTGGTCGATGGAAAGGTGCAACTCTACTACGGCCACTTCTTCGTCCGATCTCAAGGCAAGACCATCTTGGTCGACACAGGCATGGGGCCGGGTCCACATCCGACTCGGGGCAATCGCAAGGGCGACCTCCTCAACGAGTTAGCCAGGCATGGAGTTCAACCAGGCGACGTGGATGTGGTCGTCCACACACACCTCCATGCGGACCACGTTGGCTGGAACCTTGATCGGTCAGGGGCGACGACCCGGCCTTATTTCCCGAACGCCCGGTACCTCGCTCCGAAGACGGACTGGGACCACTTCATCCGATCCGAAAACTTGCCAAACGCGCCCTGGGTCCGAGATTCGGTTATCCCATTGGACGA
>DCWO01000082.1:0-325 GCA_002328865.1 Dehalococcoidia bacterium UBA2160
GCACCTACCCGTCTCCGATGGTGACACGGTATCGGTACTCACACCCACTCAATAGTATTTGAATACTTTCGATTGATACGCTCGGCCAATGGGAGAGCGAACCGATCAGGAGCTTCAGACAAGACCGAGCCGGGAACGCTGTCCACGAACCCGACTCGGTACTGGAGCAACCTACAGAATCACCGGACGAAAATGGAGCTCAGATGAAACGATTACTCGTAAGCGGCCTGCTTGTCATACTTCTGGCGGTCGCATCGTCGACCCCGATGTTCTCTACCGGAGACAGTCTGGTTGACCCGACCCTGGCCTTTGCCGGCGGCAATGG
>DCWO01000082.1:639-1086 GCA_002328865.1 Dehalococcoidia bacterium UBA2160
TGGCAACGGCGGCGGGAACGGTGGCGGCGGGAACGGCGGCGGCTCCGAGGACCCTGCCCCTCCGACTTGCACCGGCGACTCGCACGTCGTCGTGAAACTCGACCCTGGAACCAACGTCGCGGCCATTAACTCCAAGTACGGCACCGAGACCGTTCGGCAGTTTCCAGGCGTCGACATCTACGTGCTCCGGCCTGCCGGCGGCGGAACGGGCGCGTCGACCATCGCCGGTCGAATGAGCAAGCACAAGAACGTCGTCTGGGTCGAAGTTGGCGAGCTTGGCGGGAACAACACCGATGACGACGGATTCTCCGCGGCAGTCCTCGACCAGTTCACCCAGGCGGCCCTCGATCAATTCACGGCGGCCGCACTGGACGGATTCAGCACCGCGGCATTGGATCAGTTTACCGTCGCGACCCTGGACCAATTCACTGCAGCGGTGTTGGACCA
>DCWO01000082.1:1484-51685 GCA_002328865.1 Dehalococcoidia bacterium UBA2160
GATCAATTCTCTCAGGCGATTCTGGACCAGTTCAGCCAAGCGGCTTTGGACCAATTCTCTGCAGCAGTCTTGGACCAGTTCACACAGGCGGCGCTTGACGGGTTCACGGCTGCGGCCCTGGACCAATTCAGCGCCGCAGCCCTGGACCAGTTCACAGTAGCTATGCTGGATCAGTTCAGCGCCGCGGTCCTGGACGGATTCTCGGCGGCGGTCTTGGACGGTTTCTCAGCCGCGATACTGGATCAGTTCACGCAAGCGGCCCTCGACGGGTTCTCCGTTGCCGCGCTGGACCAGTTCTCGCAAGCGGCGCTCGACGGTTTCTCCGCCGCGGTGCTTGACCAGTTCACTCAAGCTGTGCTCGATCAGTTCTCCACCGCGATCCTCGATCAATTCACAGTCGCAATGCTCGACGGTTTCTCGACCGCGATCCTCGATCAGTTCACAGTCGCGGTGATGGATCAGTTCACACAGGCGGCGCTCGACGGTTTTTCAGCGGCGATATTGGACCAATTCAGCACGGCGATACTGGACCAATTCACGCTGGCCGCTCTCGACCAATTCATGCTCGGAGTGCTGGACCAGTTCATGGCAGCCGTTCTCGATCAGTTCACATTTGCTTACTTCCACAGCCTGGCAGTCCAAGCTTTGGACGCCGAATTCGGGGCGACCGCGAGATCACAGAGTGGATTGGCAGCGATCAACGCGCCCCAGGCGCTGCTGACCTCAACTGGCGCCGGCGTCGTTGTCGCGGTGATCGACTCTGGAATCAGCGACCACTGGTACCTGAATAGTCAAATTGCTCCGGGCGGTTACGATTTCGTTGACTTCGACGCGGATCCCGCTGACGAAACCAACGGCATCGACGACGACGGCGACGGCATGGTTGACGAAAGCTTCGGTCACGGGACTCACGTGGCTGGCATTGTGAACCTGGTGGCTCCTGATGCGATGATCCTGCCCATCCGAGTCCAAGACAGCGACGGAGGTAGATGGTCCTTCATAATGGCGGAGGCTATCCAGTACGCGGTCGATCAGGGTGCCGACGTCATCAACCTCAGCCTGGGCGTGAGCTGCCCGTCCAAAGTACTCGAGTGGGCAGTTGACTATGCGGCCTTCGCCGGAGTCACAGTTGTCGCGGCAGCGGGCAATACGGACTCGCCGAACGTGCACTATCCTGCGGCATACTACCGGACGATAGCGGTGGCGGCGCTTGAGGACACAGGCGTCAAGGCGTCTTTCTCGAATTACAACGCGTACGTTGACATCTCAGCTCCGGGTGTCGGCGTGTACAGCACCTTTGGTGAGGGCCAGTTCGCTTGGTGGAGTGGAACCTCCCAGGCCACGCCGATGATCGCCGGCGCTGCGGCGTTGCTTCTGGAGATCAACCCGACGCTCTATCCGGCCTACGTCTCGGACCTGTTGGGGATGAGCGCACAGGACGTGGACCCTCTGAATCCAGGATATGAAGGCCAGCTTGGCTACGGCATGGCCAACCTGGCGCTGGCAGTCACAATCGTTCCGTAGACACGGCTTGGACCGTGCGGCGGCGCCGCTTACGAATCGGACAACACATTAACGGTCATCTAAGGGGTAGCATCGATGTCAACTAAATGCACAGTAGAGATGTTGCAGGTCGTAGACTACGTGACCGGCCTTCTGGACGAGGACCAACGGGCCGAAGTGCGAGACCATGTCGCCTCAGGTTGTGCGACATGCACCGATCGTCTCGCGCTGATCGGGACCATGGCAGCGGATGGCGATCCCTCACAGTCAGAGCGATTGCTAGCTCAACCGTTGCTGGACACGCAACTTCATGCCCGTGTACCGGGCGTTCGAGGCTCCGCCACTCTTTCTCGAAGACGCGTGTATGAGGCGGAGAGCAGGATCTGCATCGATATCCAACAGCACGAAGTGACCGAAGGCAGCGCCACGTTGGAAGGGCAGGTTCTTATTCGTGGAGGGAGCCTCCTGGAGGTCGCCCAGGCTATTGTCGCACTCCGTCAGGACGGCGCTTCTATCAGTGAATCCAGCGTAGATGCCCTCGGCGACTTCAGCATTCCGGATGTTTCACCCGGCCGCTACGACTTGACAGTCGTGCTGGAAAACATGGAAGTGGTCGTCAAAGGCATCGAAGTCTAGATCAGCGCGGTGCTACCCCGCCGCGTATGAACGGGCCCCGCTCCAATCAGGAACGGGGCCTGTTTTGTTGTTCACCCAGTCGCATACCGCGTACATGTACGACTTGTGTTGCGACCGGGAGGCGTGGATGCCGTCTTGACGCTAGCTGGGGTCGGGGTTTCTCGAGTCGTACAACGGGCCGCCGTCGATTGCGGGTTTGTTCTTGTGCCTGGGCACACTCACTGTCAGAACGGCAAAGCAGATCGCGTCATGTTCATCAGTGGCACGAACTGTGATGTGGTACACGCGGCCATCGCCTTTGTTGTCGCGTTCCGCCCGTACCTGGGCAGTGTCGGTGTCGATCCCCATGCCGTCCGGAGTCGTATGTTTCTTCTTGGTCTTCTCACCCGGCTCTATGACGATCACCGGCTCATCCTGCCAAATATTGAATATCTCGAGTGTGACCTCGTCACCGTCGGGATCGGTTATGTCCAGCACCTTGATCTCTTCGAATGTGCCCTGTTTGTCGTTCTCGAGGACTGCTTTGCTAGGCGCTGCGCTGGTGCAGTCCGGTGGAGAATTCACAACATGATCGCCATGGGCTACCGCTAGGCTTGTCTGTAATCCGATCGCTACGAATTCGAGCGCCGATGCTGCAGCGAACGCCGCCACCCAACCTGCAATCGACTTCGCAGCCAAGTGTGTCATCACGATTCCTCCTTTGCCTGCCCGCTCGGACGAATTCGGTGATTACTGCGGCTCCCGATCGAGACCTGTGCCTCGTTACATTCGCCGCTTTTCAGGGCCAGTCCCCACCTGTGCCGGTAACTTAGGCCGCAAAAGTGAACATTTCGGTGACAAACGGGATAGATGTAGGCGAGATTGTGCTGGTTTTCGACCGATCGGCTGACTGCCATCGCCCGACCGACCGCGTGCCGCCCCTCGGGGAGGCCCGACCACATCCAGTTCAAACCACGATGTTTGTCCGGTTTCGACTCCGCCGCGCATTATAGTAGACAGAGGCATTTGGAGGGACCGCCTGTTGTTGGACGACACACAAGTCATTGCACAAGTTCGAACTGGGCAGACCGACGCGTTCGGCCACATCGTCGAACGCTACCAACTTCCCATAGTTCGGTACTTGACCCGACTGACCGGGAACATCGAGACGGCGCGAGACCTCGCTCAAGATACGTTCCTCCAGGCCTACAAGAGCATCCTGAAGACCAAGTCCGAACTGTCGCTGAAAGCCTGGCTATACCGCATCGCGACCAACAATGCCAGGCAGTTTCATCGGCGCAGGCGGCTGCTGACATTCGTGCCATTCGGCGAACGAGGAACTCCGGTCATCGCTGCCGATCAGGCATCGTCAGAGCAAACCGTGGAGAGAATGACCATTGAGCAGGCCATGCTCCGAGTTAACCATGAGAGAAGAGTGTGCATGGTCCTCCATTATGTCGAAGGTCTGAAATACAAGGAGATCGGCGAGATTGTCGGAGTCTCGGAGGAGGCTGTCCGAAAACGCGTGGCCAGGGGCAATAATGACTTCCGCAAGGCATATCAGTCGCTCTCAGGAGATCGAGAAGAATGACCTGCGCGCACATCGATGAACTGCTTGCTGCACACGTCAACGACGAGCTGCCCCGCACTCAGCGTGAGTTCGTGGACCGGCACCTCGACGACTGCACCGCATGCCGGGCGTCTCACGTCAGTCAGACGTGGGTGAGGCGTCGCCTTACAACGTTGAGGGATGTGCCTCCGGGCGCGGAAATCAGAGACGCGGCCATGTCCCGGATTATGGTGGATGCCTCGAAGCGTTGGCACACGCGCCCGATGATTCGCCCGGTGCTCTTCGCCCTCGTCATCGTCGCGGCCGTGGCTGTGCCGTTGGCGCTTCGATTCTCCGGCGCCGGGCCCGACGCGCGGATCGCTGAAGCGTACGACGCTGTCCGGAGCCTACAGACATACCGCATGAGCGGGACGACGACAACCAATGCCGACGGCGAGACCGGAAGCATCACTTTCGAGTGGGAATTTGTCGCGCCTGACCGCTATCGCGGCGAGATCACCGGACCGGCGATGAACAACGAATTCGTTATCGTGGGTTCAGACCAGTACCTGCGCAGCTCAACGGATGGCGGCTCGTTCCAGTCTGTGGTCATGAGCGAAGACTTGCTGAACCCGATTCCGAGCCGCGGAGGCGTGCTGAAACTGCTTGCGACGATGTCCGATCTGTTGGAGCAACCGCACGAAATAATCGAAGGTGTGGACACGCGCCACATAACCGGCAAAATCGACTTTGGCCGGCATCTCGAAGACCAACTCACGAGTCTTGATCCTTCATCGCCAGAATACGATCAGGCGATCCAGTGGATCGATCTTCAACGATCGACGCGAATCGGAGTTGAGGTGTGGGTCGCGAAAACCGACTCGTCGCTGAGGCAGATGCGCCTCGACGTGAGCAGCCCAATGATTCGATCCGGACCGGCTGGCATCCAGCAAATCGGCACGGTAGGGTACATAACCGACGTCAGATACTACGATTTCGATAAGGCAATCGAGATCGAGCCTCCGATTTCCGATTCCGGGGCTTTGGAGCCGGGTTGGGTTTCGACGAATGGCGGTATGCCCGCTCCGACAGCGGCGCCGTCCTTGAGCCGATGAAATATCGACTGTTGTGCGAACCATGCTGTTCGGGCGTACGGAACAATCCCACGCATCAGACCGTCAACATCAATGAGCACGTACGTAGAGGAGGATTGTCATGGACTCGGGTTTTCTAATACAGATGGCGTTGGCCGTCGTTGGCGCCGCGCTGATCGCCGGTGGAGCAGTCCTCTATCGTGGAAGCTCCGGTTCCGGCGCTCGATCGATTGGAGCGGCCGGAGTGGCGGCGGGCGCTGCCATGTGGGCGTTGGTGGCGCTCACGACGCCGATATCGAGCACTGGAGGCGGGACTTCACCAGATCTGGCGGTCGTCACAGCGCCGACGGTCGTCGCCAACGACTGGTAAGTCGCGTGGCGCTGTCGCGACCGGATCAGAAATCCGGAACGTCGACCACCTCGTTGGCTTGCGCGCCGTCGATGCGCTGCGGGCAGTCGGCAGGCGTCAGATCGCAGAACGCGCACTCTAATTGGCTCGGGGCGATTCTGGGCGGATCCGATGATGCGACGCGGCCCATGAGGGAGAAGAGGTTGCCCCGAAAAGCGTCGTCAATCGCGCTGGCAGGGACGTCAACTTCGTGGTCGCGGTAGACGATTCTGCCTGACAGCTCCATCCCTCTGAAACGACCAACGTGCGGGAGAGCATACATGTATGTCATGAGCTGCACGTGATCCGCCAGTGATGGCTGGCCCGTCTTGATGTCGTAAATGACGCCGCGTTGTTCTTCACTTGCCACGAGGTCCGGTCTGCCCGCCAACATGGCGCCCGACGCTCCCCGCAGACTGAAGTGGCACTGCCTTTCGGTGAGCACGGTCTTGCCGTCGAATTCGAGGTCGGCGCGGACCTCGGCGAGACGGGCCGCATGGTCCATCTGCCAGGCCGCGAAGTCGTGGGTGCGGGGCATCTTGGCGTAGTCTTTGTGATGGGCACGGAACCAGGTCGCCCACTCGCAAGAGGCGTCCCCAACCAACAGCTTCGAGAGCCAGGTCACCCAGATATATGGACCGGAGCGCGGAATCGCCATTGTGTGTCACACCCGTGTACGCATTCCGCCACATCGTAGCACATCTCACCCTGCCTGCTTGAACTGGGCGGTCTCGTCGTCGAGGGCATGTCCCTTAAACGAGTTCACGGTTCGTTGCGAGGCAGAATCTGCAAAAGGGTGTATAATGCACATGAGCATTTGGCCGCCGTGGCGAGGCTTAGGCGGTGGCCGAATGCTTGTACGCCAACCAATCATGAAGTCAAAAAGCCCTCCACGGCGACGTGCGAGGGCGTTTGCTTTGAGGATGCTTTATGGTTGAGGCGGCCGGTCCGGACCGCCGCCAGCCCTAGCGGTCAATCCCCGGAACGGGGAACTTGTCCGCCATGGCGATGACTTCGTCCCGCACCTGGTTCTCGACGGTCTCGTCGCCCATGGCATTGAGCACCTGAAGGATCAGGCGACCCACCGTGCGGGAGTCTTCCTCCATGAGGCCTCTGGATGTAATGGCCGGGGTTCCCAAACGGACTCCGCTGGCAACCCGCGGCGGCCGCGGGTCGTAGGGAATCGCATTGCGGTTCACGACGATGTTGGCGCGGCCCAGGGCTTCCTCGGCGCGCCTGCCGGTGGTCTCGGCGGGCGTCAGGTCCACCAGCACCATGTGGTTGTCCGTTCCGCCTGCCACGAGTCGGAGGCCTCCCTCGCGCAGCGTGTCGGCCAGGGCCACCGCGTTGGCCTTGATCTGGCGTTGGTACTCGGCGAATTCGGGTTGCAGGGCCTCGCCGAAGGCGACTGCCTTGGCGGCGACGACGTGCTGCAGCGGTCCGCCCTGAGCGTTGGGGAACACGGCCCGGTCCACGTTCCGCGCCAGATCCTCGTCGCACAAGATCATACCGCCTCGCGGTCCCCGAAGCGTTTTATGGGTCGTCGTCGAAACGATATGAGCCTCGCCGATGGGCGTTGGGTGCTCGTCCACCGCCACCAATCCGGCGATGTGGGCCATGTCCGCCATGAGTTGGGCGCCGACCCGGTCGGCGATCTCTCGCAGCTTGTGGAAGTCGATGGCCCTGGTGTACGCGGTCGCTCCGGACACGATCAGTTTTGGCCGGTGTTCCTCGGCTGATCGTGCGAGCGCGTCGTAGTCGATCAATTCTAATTCCCGGTCGACGCCGTACGGCACGAAGTTGTACAGCTTCGAAGAAAAATTAACCGGGCTGCCGTGTGTGAGGTGTCCGCCGTGATCCAGGCTCATTCCCATCACCGTGTCGCCGGGTTCGAGCACCGCGAAGTAGGCCGCCATGTTGGCTTGTGCGCCCGAATGTGGTTGAACATTGGCGTGGTCGGCCTCGAATAGGTTCTTGGCCCTCTGGATTGCCAAGCGTTCGCCCACGTCCACGAACTCGCAGCCGCCATAGTAGCGACGTCCGGGATACCCTTCGGCGTACTTGTTGGTCAGGACAGAGCCCTGAGCTTCGAGCACGGCCTTACTGGCGTAGTTCTCGGACGCAATGAGGTTGATGTTGCTGCGCTGGCGATCGATCTCGTTGGCAATTACCTGGGCGATCTGCGGGTCTTGTTCCAGGAGCGAGGTCATTTACGTCCTCCGGCGCCGGCTATTGTCACTTCAAACGTTGACGGCGTTTGACGGCAAACGCCGGTGGAGCATCGAACAGAAGCAGAGTCCGTCGGACCCGATGACCGGGCGTCAGACGCGGGCCAACCCGTAGCGGAGCTAGGTGAGTTCGGGCTCGATCACTCCGTAGTCGCCGTCTTGGCGACGGTATGCAACATTGTACTCGTTGGAGTCCATGTTGAAAAACAGGAAGAAACCGTGGCTCAACAACTCCATCTGGAAGATGGCGTCTTCCACCGCCATGGGCGTCATGGGGAACCGTTTGGTCCTGACGACGCTGCCGAGCTCCTCCGCCGACTCTTCTTGGCTGGCGAGGTCGGCCTGGTCGACGGCGGATGCGTCAGCCGTTTCGATGCCTGCTTCCCGTCGCCGCGGCTGCCCGGAGTGGTACACCTTGCCCTTGAACCGACGAATCTGGCGGTCGACCACGTCGGTGACGCCGTCGACTGCCGCGTAGACGTTGACGCCGCTGTCCTGCCCTCGCAGCGTGTACTTCCCGACAGAAAGCGTCATTTGGGCGACGACAGACTTGCGCTGCCCTTTGGAGGCGCCCCGTGAAATCTCGACGCGGACGCCCGAGATCTGCGACATGTGGCGCTCCAGCCGGTCGAGCTTTTTGTGTATGTAGGTCTCAGTGTCGGGGCTGAGATCGATGTTCTTGGCCTGGATACGAATGTCCAACGCATGTGCCTCCGAAGGAAGGAATATCGTCGGTCGGGCGGCTCGTGCATTAGCTCGCGCGGACGAGCCGAGACGACATCTTCATTGTAGGTGCAGTCGTTAGGTCGATCAAGCTTACGCGCCTCCACACTTGTCACCTGTCGAGGCTGTGGGTTAGAGTAAGTTGAATCCGTTTTCAACCAGGTTCCAGAGTGACCGCGATGAGACAAAGCCTCCTCGAAAAGTACAAAGAGCATCTCCCCGTGACCGGTGGCACGCCAATGTTCTCCATGGGGGAAGGCGCGACGCCCCTCGTAAAATCCCGCAAGATTGCCGAATTGGTGGGGTGCGACGAGCTCTACTTCAAGTTGGAAGGCTGCAACCCGACTGGGTCGTTCAAGGATCGGGGCATGGTGGTGGCAGTGGCAAAAGCCATTGAGGCCGGCGGCACGAGCCTAGCGTGCGCGTCCACGGGCAACACCAGTGCGTCGGCGGCGGCGTATGGCGCTTATTGCGGGTTGCCGACCACCGTTATCGTGCCGAAGGGCAACGTGTCCCGGGGCAAGCTGGCCCAGGCAATCGCCTACGGCGCACGAATCATGCTGATCCAGGGGAGCTTCGATCTCGCGCTGCAAATGGTGCGAGAACTCACCGAGCGCAACCCGATCGTGTTGGTCAACTCGGTCAACCCAAACAGAATTCAGGGTCAGAAAACCGCATCGTTCGAGGTTGTCGAAGACCTGGGGACGGCGCCGGACTATCTCTTCATCCCGGTTGGCAACGCGGGGAACATCACGGCCTATTGGCTCGGATTCAAAGAGGCTTATCACAACGAATGGACTTCGATTCTGCCCATGATGATGGGATTTCAGGCGGAGGGCGCAGCGCCCATCGTCCGAGGCGACGTTGTAGCGGAGCCTGAAACCATCGCGTCTGCGATCAGAATCGGCAATCCCGCGAGTTGGAGCAGCGCCATCGAAGCGCGAGACGAGTCAGGCGGCTCGATTGGCATGGTGTCCGACGACGAGATCATGGACGCTTACAAGCTGATGGCCAACGGCGAGGGTCTGTTTTGCGAACCGGCGTCCGCCGCGGGCGTGGCCGGGCTTCTCAAGCGTTCGGAGACAGGTCTGTCCCTCGAAGGGAAGCGTGTCGTTTGTGTAATAACCGGCTCGGGCCTCAAAGACCCGGACCTGGCGAACGAGGTTGAGCCAGTCTGGATGGAAGAGTACCCTCCGGACGTTTCCGTAGTGGAAGAAGCCCTGAAGTTAAGTTGACGGACCCGATGCGGCGCGCGCGCCCGGTGCCCGAGCGAACCGGACAGAACGCGCCATCGGAAGGACGACGAGGCGGGTCCGCACGTTTGAATGAGTCCTTTTTTGTTTGCCGGAATCCCATATGAGGCGCATACTGTCTCGGGGTCACATCCGCGTCGTTGTGCCTCCTCGGCTCGAAACACCGCCTCCTGGCGGATTGAGATCCGGTCAACCCACGCACGGAAGGGTGGTAAACGCCTGGTAAAAGAACAGCAAATCCGCGAGGCTGTATCCTCGATTCTCGACGCCATCGGAGAAGACGTCGACCGCGAAGGCCTCCGAGAGACGCCCGGAAGGGTGGCCCGCATGTACGCCGAGTTCTTCTCCGGTCTTTCGCAAGACCCCGCCAAGGAGCTTGCGACGGGCTTCGAAGAGGGTCATCGCGACATCGTGGTCCTGAAAGGCATCGAGTTCAACTCCATCTGCGAGCATCATCTCCTTCCGTTCTACGGTACCGCCCAGATCGGCTATGTTCCCTGCGGGCGTGTGGTGGGCGCAAGCAAGTTGGCCCGCGTTCTGGACGTGCTCGCTCGGCGCCCTCAACTGCAGGAGCGCCTGACCAACCAATTCGTCGACGTGGTGTACACTACCCTTCAACCGGAGGGCGTGGCCGTCATCCTGAGCGCCAAGCACATGTGCATGACGATGAGGGGCGTCAAGAAGCCAGGGTCCGAGATCGTAACCCAAGCCAGCAGAGGCAGCCTGAAGACTCAACCGGATGTCAGGCGTGATTTCCTGGCGATGTTACAGGAGATGTGAAGGTGGGCAGCATCATCCGACAAGAGACATATGAATCGATTTGGAGCGAATGGGAAAGCATCCTGCCTTCGTGTTCGACTAATACGATATTCGTGACTCCTTGGTGGCAAAAAGTCTGGTGGGACAACTTCGGCCAAGGGAATGAACTCCACATCAGTTCAGTTCGCGACGGAGACCGGCTCATCGGAATATCGCCTCTGATGCTAAGCGAAGGCGTTCTGACCTTCGCAGGTGACCGCGACCTGTTCGACTACTTCGACTTCCTGGTAACTGAGGGCGACGAGACAGCCTTCTACTCCGCATTGGGCGACCACCTGGCTGAGCTTGATTTTCACACGTTGGACTTGACGTCTCTGCCCCAGAGTTCGCCCACGCTGCGGCATCTGCCGGAGATCATGCGGCAGATGGGTTTTTCGGTAAGCCTCGACGAAAAAGAGACCACCCCGGTCACGTACCTGCCCGAAACTTGGGATGAGTATTTGGGAGGTTTGCGAAAGAAGGACCGGCACGAGCTTCGAAGGAAGATCCGCCGCCTCGAAAAGGCCGACAGTCCCCACCAGTACTCATGCCAACTGGCCGAGACCGGTGACGGCTGCATGCAAGACTTCTTCCGGCTTCTTCGCGCCAGCAGTGACGAGAAGGACGGATTCCTAACACCCGAACGTGAGAAATTCTTCATCGACGTCGCCCGCGAACTGACCGCCCGCGACCAGTTCAAGCTCTATTTCCTCGAGGTCGAAGGCGAGCGGGTCGCAGGGTGCATATGTTTCGACTATGGGCAATCCTATCTCCTGTACAATAGCGGCTACAATCCCGAATACTCCAAGCTGAGCGTCGGGTTGATCAACAAGGCGTTCAGCATTCAGGCGGCGATCGAAGAAGGGCGGGAGTCCTTCAACTTCCTCAAGGGCAACGAGCGCTACAAATACGATCTTGGGGCTCAAGACGAGTCTCTGTTTGACATGATGGCGCGCCGTTGACGGGTCCTGAACACGACTGGGCGAGCGGGTTGCTTGGGATGCCCGCGGACGCCGCATCTCACCCCGATTCGACGTAGCACTTGTCAAGCCATAGATCACGCTGGTCTTGGTTTTCGTGGACAGCACATAAAGAACCGTCCGCCGAGCATGAGGCGGGAAGACAGATCAACAACAGCGGACGGGCCGAGGCCCTGCCGCGCTGAGGTGACGTTTGGCGTCAGGGCGTAGACGACCAAGTGTCCGAGAAATCCAAACCGTCTTTGTTCGGCAAGGGCGATTTGGCAACGATCAATGGAGCCATAGATGCGAAGATTGGCGATACTGAGTTTCCACGGTTGTCCGGTGGCGCGGTTGGGTGAGAAGGACACCGGTGGAATGAACGTCTATGTCCTTCAACTAGCCCGTGAGTTGGCTCGACAGGGAACCAACGTGGACGTATTCACCCGTTATCACGACCCCAACGACCCCAAAGTCGTCCAACTCGAGGAAGGCGCCAGAGTAATTCATCTGAAGGCGGGCCCGATCGATGCCGCCAAAGAAGACCTCTTCGACTTCATTCCCGAGTTCTTGGGCGAACTGTACGCGTTCCAGCGCTCGGAAGACACCACGTACGACCTGGTGCACTCCCACTACTGGCTGTCAGGCCGTGTGGGCATGACGTTGAGCCAGAAGTGGGACGTTCCTCATGTCACGACCTTCCACACTCTGGCCAAGACGAAGCTGCGAGCCCGAGTCGGCGAGCGTGAACCCATGCGGCGCGTGAACGTCGAGAGCCTGGTTATGCAAAACGTGGACGCCATCGTAGTCTCCACCGAAGAAGAGAAACAGGACGTAGTTCACTTGTACGACGCGGTGCCTCGCAAGGTCTCAGTTGTGCCTGCAGGCGTCGATCTGGACCTGTTCGAGCCCATCGAAAAACCAATTGCTCGCGAGGCATTGGGTATTCGGGAAAAGCGGGTTATACTATACGTAGGCCGGATAGAGCGATTGAAGGGAATCGAGATCTTGCTGAGGTCTGCGGCCCTCGTCGAGGACATCGCAGACATGCGGGTGTTGATCGTCGGAGGGCATCCCGAAAACGATACCGAGCAGGACCGACTCCGAGCGCTTACCGCGGAGCTAGGACTCCAAGATGTCGTGACCTTCACCGGCGCGGTCGAGCAAGCCGAGTTGCCCAACTACTACAATGCGGCCGACGCATTTGTCCTGCCGTCGCACTCCGAAAGTTTCGGTCTCGCGGCCCTTGAAGCGATGGCATGTGGCACGCCGGTGGTGGCGTCCAGGGTCGGCGGGCTCAAGACATTCATCGATAGCGGGGAAACCGGATATCTGGTTCCCTGGCGTTGTCCGGAACCCTTCGCGCAGCGCCTCGAGATGCTTTTGGCCAACCCTGAGCTCAAGAACGCCATGGGCACGGCGGCCAGGGCAAAGGCTCTGAAGATGGGCTGGGGTCACACTGCAGACCGCATGCTGGAGTGCTACTCCGGTTTAAGTTGCGATTCGTGGGAGAGCGTCGCGGGAGATTAACGATGAACGGTCAGCACAAAGACCCACACCCGGACGGCTCACGCAGTACGTTCCAGCGGGTGGAGGGCCACGTGCTGCAAAGACTGGGCACGGGCTTCCTGGTACTGATACCCCTGCTGGTCACGCTGATCATCGTAAAGTACAGCATCGGCGCTTTCACCGACGTCCTTCGTCCGTTCATCGACGGGTTTGTTCAAGTACCGTTCATCGAAAGCGTTCCCGCGATCGACGTCTTCACATGGGTCGTGTTCGTGGCGGTGGTGCTTGGCACTTTCTACTTTGCGGGTGCTTTGGTCTCGGCAGGTTCGAGGCGGAGGGTCGTACAGCTCCAGAACGCCATCTTGAGCCGCATCCCCGTGGTCAAGAGTATATACGGCGTTGTAAGGCAAGCCACCGAGGCTCTCTCCACCGGGTCGCAGCACGAGTTTTCCAGGGTAGTGTTCGTCGAATGGCCGAGGCCTGGGGTCACCGCGATGGGACTGGTGACCGGACACTGCCACATGCCTGACAGTGACACGATGAAGATCGTCGTCTACATCCCCACCGTGCCCAATCCCACCTCGGGCATGCTCGCCATCTTGGACGAGGATCAGGTCACGGAGACCGACATCACGGTGGAAGAGGCCATGAAGGTTGTGTTCTCCGGTGGGATCATCCTGCCGGACATGATGCTGTCCGGTCTCCGGAATGGGGGAGGAAGACGCGATCCACAGCTTTCGGAGCGGCAGGAGCCTTAACCGAGCGGCGCCTCATCGTGGCTGAGGCGGGTCGTTTTTCCCTACTTGAGGGTCTTTTCGTACCACGCGGTACGGGCCACTTGCCTGAACCCGAGCTTGTGATACAGCGCGAGGGCCGGTTCGTTCGCTGAATCGACTTCGAGTTCAATTGCCTCGACGTTCTGTTCGTTCAAGTACTCCATGCCCGAAACCACGACTGCCGTTCCGAGTCCATTGCCTCTGTAGTCAGGGTCCACGCCCGTCATCGCTACGAAGCCAACGGAGCCGTGCTCGTTGTGGTTGCGGATCGTCCAGTTGTAGCCTGCCACCTTGTCGCCTTCGGCGATGAGTACGATGCCTTCGGGCGAGGTGTTGCTCATGCGCACCCGGGCGGCGATTTCCTCAACGGTGTTAGGGCAAAAGCCCCAGTGTTCGCCGAACGCCCTGTTTTGCACGACAGTGAGGGCCTCCTCATCCTGATCCAAGGCGAACGGCCTGAGCCGCATGCCATCTGGAAGATCAACGGCCGGCAGGACGGCGTCACGCCACTGCATCTGCCAGTACTCTTTGACTTGAGCAAAGCCTTCCGACACCAGAAGATCGCAGGCGACCGTTGAGTCCGCGCCTGCCTGGACGTGGAACACGGTTACTCCGAGACCCCGTGCACGCTCGATGGCCTTGCGCAGGAGCGCCCGTCCGATGCCCTGATGTCGGTGTGGTTCGAGCACTCCGCCGCCGGCGACCGCGCGGCTGATGGGAACCTCCGGAGACACAATGGTAAAGCCAACCAACTGCGATCCGATCTCGGCTACGTAGCAATTCTCCTCTGGCTTGCACGAGGGGTGTTCCAGGATCTGCCGCATGAGTTCGGAGTCGAACTCTTTGACCGTGCCTTTTATCGAGTTTACGCCGTTGAACAGATCTCGCATCTGATCGATATCGTCCCAACGGAAATTCCGGATCTCATGAGAAATTGGCATGCATGTCTTCCCGTGTCGTATGCTTGTGCCTGAAAGCAGACTGATTGTAGCAGAGAGGTTCCAAGCGAACACTTTAACACACCCTTGTCGCGACTCAGGCCAACATCTATGATGATAGGCGTGCGAAAAATCCGAGAGGGGCGATTCAATAACGATGGACAGACCTGAACGAGCGATGGTGGTTACACCACACCCGGACGACGCCGAGATCGGCTGCGGCGGGACAATCGGAGCCTGGATCAAGGCCGGAACCGAAGTCGTCTACGTGCTGTGCACCAACGGCGACAAGGGTTCCGGCGACCTGGGAATGACCTCCGATCGGCTGGCGGAGATCCGAGAGCGGGAGCAGGCGGAAGCGGCCGACATTCTCGGAGTCAAAGAGGTCATCTACCTCCGATACCCTGACGGGATGTTGGAAGACACCAGCGAGTTTCGCGGCCAACTGGTCCACGCGATACGCAAACACCAACCGGAAGTCGTCATGACGCCCGATCCATTCCGACGCGGCTTCTACCTTCATCGGGACCACCGCGTATGCGGACAGGTGACGATTGACGCGGTGTTCCCTTTCGCGAGGGACCACCTCCACTACCCAGAGCACATCGAGGAAGAAGGCCTCGAGACGTACAAAGTCGCCGACATACTTCTGTGGGGCACGGAAGAAGCCGACACTTACCTGGACATCACCGACACGATCGAAGCAAAGATCGAGTCGCTGAGGAAACACGCGTCTCAGGTGTCCTCGGACGGCTCGAGCGGAGACGTTGGCGACTTCATCAAAGCCAACGCGAAACGCATGGGTGAGAAGGCTGACCTCATCTACGCCGAAGCGTTTCGTCGAATCAACATACGAGGGTAGGGCAGTCCATTGTACGACCTGCACGCCCACATCCTGCCCGCGGTGGACGACGGCGCCCGGACCATGGAAGAGACCCTGGCCATGACCGTCGTCGCGGCAGAGCAGGGGACCGAAATGCTTCTGGCCACGCCCCATCGAAAGGACGTGACCGAGCAATCTTCGGTGGCGCACATCCAATCGCTCGTCCGCGAAGTGAACGCCTGGCTCGGCGAGCGGGACTACGACATGACCATGGTGTTAGGCATGGAAAACCACCTGGACCTGGACCTCCCGGCCGAGATCGAGGCGGGCAGGGCCTTGCCCATGAACGGGACCGAATACATCCTCGTCGAAATGCCGTTCTTCGGCAGGCCAAATTGGGTCGAAGAAGTGTTGTTTCAGATTCAGTTGCAAGGTCTGAAGCCGGTGCTCGCTCACCCGGAGCGTATTGAGGCGTTTCAGCGCGATCCCGACATGCTCGCAATGTTCGTCGACAGAGGAATCTTGACCCAAGTAACCGCCGGCAGCCCGGTTGGGCATTTCGGCCGCAGAGTCGAACGGATCACGCGAGACATGCTGGACAGGAACCTGGTCCACATACTCGCATCCGACACGCACAACCCGTCGGGCCCGCGTTCGCCGAAATTGCGCAGAGGGGTCGAGGCGGTGGCCAAAATCGTTGGCCATGAAGCCGCCGAGCGCATGGTGACAGACACGCCCAAGTCGATCCTTGAAGGAAAAACAGTCGAGGTCGAGCCTTCCAGAGAACCGTCCTCCTCCGGCAGTTGGTGGCGGTTCTGGTGACCCCTGGTCACTCGCCTGCACGTGTGATCGCATGGCCCCCTGAAGTGCGCGCCGATTCGACACGTCGAATGCTCGTGCAGGTTCGAAGCCAGCACGGCAGTCAATCGTGACTAGACCGGGCGCAGGGGCGAAGCCCCGCCGGGGTGTGGGGTGTCCCCACAGACCCTTCGCGGGCGGGCGGGCACAAAACCAGTTGCATGACAAGACCGCGATACACCCTCGACGCGACTCAGTTACCGCAGAGGAAGCAACTACAAGCCCAGCGATTCCCAGAGGGGCGAATGCGACGCGGTGGAACGCACGCTAGGCGAACTATGCAAGGGCTTCGAGGAAGGCGGCGAGCCGAATCAGAAGACCATGCTGGTGCGACGCAAAACAGAGTTGACCCGAGCGATCAACTCGCGTATCCCAAATGGCTTGACGAGGTAATCGTCGGCGCCCAATTCGAGCCCCTTGATTATGTCCTGCTTGGCGGAGTACACCGTCAGCATTATCACAGGCACCTCGGACATGCGCCTCAAACGCGCCAGCGTCTCCCAGCCGTCCATGATCGGCATCTTGACGTCCAAGATGATCAGGTCCGGAAGCGTCGCCTGGTATGCGTCCAGGCCTTGGGCGCCGTCGTAGGCGGCGTGGGTTGCGAAACCCTCTTTGCCGAGAACCCTGCTGACGATGTCACTGATAGCCTGGTCGTCCTCGATGACAAGAACGGTCGGATTTGGATTGTCAGCGACCAATACAACCTCACGAATGCCAACTGCCACAGCCCAATTAAAGAATGGCGCGCCGGCTGCTCCGTCGACAGAGCATAGATCGCAGGCGCCCGAAATGGTCCACCCGCTTCTGCCCGTAACCCCCGACGCCGTCTCCTTCGCCCACTGCCACAGGTGCACCACTAAAAACGTGGACACATGACCGGACCGTAAAACATGAAAACGGGACCAATACTGGGCGCGGTGACGGCGGCAGCCGAAAACAAACGCCTGGTCGCCATCGTCGTCGGTCCGACCAGTGCCGAGATGTGTGCACATACAGCAGGCCCGCGGCGTCAGCCGATCTCGGATTTCATGCTACCATGTTGAGATTCCGAAGTACGCCGTTTACTGCTCGGTGTTTACGACAGGCGTAAGATGAGTGTTGGCAGTCCGTCATTGGGCGGCTGCCGTCCGTTGTGTAGGGAGGCGGCGCGATTGATTCTCAAACAGTATTACCTTGGATGCCTTGCGCACGCGTCGTATCTTGTCGGCGACGAAAAGACAGGGCACGCGGCGGTGATCGATCCTCAGCGAGATGTGGGTCAATACCTGGAGGACGCCCGGTCGCTGGGTCTCGAGATCCGGTACGCGTTCCTGACTCACTTCCACGCCGACTTCATCGCAGGTCATCTGGAGCTCAGAGACCTCGTTGGCGCCGAGATTCGGCTTGGAGGCCGTGCCGAGGCTGACTACGCCTTCGCGTCGATGCCAGATGGCGCGGACCTCGAGATGGGCTCAGTGCGGCTCCGCAGCCCCGAAACGCCCGGCACACTCCGGAGGGGATGTCCATCCTCGCGTACGACCTGGAAACGAGCTCAACGGCGCCGCATGCCGTCTTCACCGGCGACACGCTGTTCATTGGCGATGTCGGGCGTCCCGACCTGCTGGCATCGCTGGGGTGGACCGCAACGGATCTGGCCTCGATGCTGTATGATTCGCTGCACCTCAAACTGCTCACGCTGCCTGACGAAACCCTTGTCTACCCCGCTCATGGCGCCGGGTCCGCGTGCGGAAGGAACCTGAGCACCGACAGGGTCTCCACAATAGGGATCCAACGCCAGTACAACTACGCTCTGCAGCCGATGAGCAAAGAGTCGTTTGTCGACCTGGTGACTGCGGACCAGCCCGAGGCGCCGGCATACTTCGTGTACGACGCCCTGCTGAACCGGCAAGAGCGTCCGACACTAGACTCCGCTTTGGACGACGCGCTGAAACCTCTCACTTTGGATCGAGTTTTGGAGCTGATCGACTCCGGCGCCCAAGTCGTCGACGTACGCGAGTCTCCGGATTTCGCGGGCGCCCACCTAGCTGGCAGTCTGAACATCGGATTGAGCGGCAGCTACGCCAACTGGTGCGGGACGATCTTGAATCGAAACGAACCTATCGTGATCGTGGCCGAGCCAGGCGGAGAAAACGAAGCCGCCGTTCGCCTGGGCCGCATCGGTTTCGACCACGTCGCGGGCTACCTCGACGGAGGTATGCAAGCTCTGGCTTCGCGTTCCGACTTGCTGGGTCGGACGGAACGCGTAACGGCGGCGACGCTTGCCGAGCAACTCGAATCAGCAGAACCTCCGTTGGTGCTCGACGTCCGGGCTGAGAGCGAATGGATGGACAACGCCATCGCGGGTTCTATGCTCATCCCGCTCAACCATCTCGCCGAGCGAATCGACGAGGCGCCCGAGGACAGATCTGTCGTCGTGCACTGCCGCACCGGATACCGCTCGTCGATAGCCGCCAGCATCCTACAGAAGCACGGGCGAAGCAGGGTCGCCGATTTGGTCGGCGGCATCGCGGCCTGGGAAGCATCGAAGCTGGAGACTGTGAGCGCCGCGAATTCGTAGAGTGCGTGTCGCGGGAGCGGTCGCGCTCCCACGCTGGCGATTGACAGCATGGCCGAGCGGTCATATAGTCTTTGCTAGCCGAAAACGGGCGCTTTCGAACGCGCCTGAGGCCATCGGCGATATTCCGACCGCATCGGTCGGAGGCGGACGCTGTAGCATGCGCGACCGTCTGATTCACCTACAATCAAGTCAGGTAGATATATGAACTTCACATCGTTGCTCGTCGCGAATCGCGGTGAGATCGCTATCCGTATCATTCGGGCCGCGGCGAGTCTTGGCCTGCGCACTGTTGCCATCTACTCGGAAGACGACGCCGCCTCTCTCCACACCCGCATGGCGGATGAAGCGCGCCCGTTAAATGGGGCAGGCATTCCGCCTTACCTCGACACCGATGGACTCATCCAGGTCGCGAAAGACGCGGGCTGCGACGCAGTCCATCCCGGGTACGGATTCCTCGCGGAAAGCGCGGAGTTTGCACTTCGCTGCGGAGAGGAAGGGATCACTTACGTCGGACCGAGCGTGGAGAATCTTGATCTTTTCGGAGACAAAGGCCGAGCGCGCACGGCGGCCGAGGCTGCGGATGTCCCGATCATGAAAGGCATTGACGGGCCTGTATCGGTCGAAGAAGCGCATGAGTTCTTCGCTTCGCTTGGCGCGGGCGGCGCGATGATGATCAAAGCGATCGCCGGCGGGGGTGGACGAGGGACGCGGGTTGTAACGAGCGCGGACGAGATCGATCGTTCCTACAGACGCGCCCATTCCGAGGCCACGAGAAGTTTCGGAAACGGCGATCTATACGTGGAGGAGCTGGTCCAGAAGGCCCGCCATGTCGAGGTTCAGATACTTGGCGACACAGGCGGGGAAATCGTGCACCTGGGCGAGCGCGAGTGCACCATCCAGAGGCGGCACCAAAAAGTCGTTGAAATAGCGCCTGCACCCAACCTGTCTGAAGAACTGCGCACGAGCATCATCGACTCGGCGCTCCGTCTGGCGAAGAGCGTCGGTTACACGAACCTCGGCACGTTCGAGTTTCTGGTCTACACGGATGCAGCCAGTGGCGACGGCGCCTTTGCGTTTATCGAAGCCAACGCGCGCCTCCAGGTGGAGCACACCGTGACCGAGGAAGTCACCGGTGTGGACATCGTGCAGTCGCAGATTCGCCTTGCGGCGGGAGAGTCGATTGCAGACCTCGGACTCGACCAGCCGGGAATCGCCACACCACGAGGCTACGCCATCCAGGTTCGAGTCAACATGGAGACCTTTGGCGAAGACGGCACAGTCAAGCCATCCAGCGGCACGTTGACTGCGTACGAGGCGCCGGGCGGGCCAGGCATCCGCACAGACGGCTTCTGTTACGCGGGTTACAAGACGAACCAGTCCTACGACTCTTTGCTGGCCAAGGTGATTGGTCATTCGCCCTCGTCGAAGCTGTCCGACGCCATCGCGCGTACATCACGGGCGTTGAGCGAGTTTCGGATAGCCGGTGTCGAGACCAACATCCCGTTCCTGCAAAACGTTTTGAGTCATCCGGATTTCGCCGGAGGGCAGGTATACACTCGGTTTGTTGACGACCATATGGGCGAGCTCATTCCCACTCAGGATCGAATGCAGCAAAAACGGTTCATGGAATCGGCCAACGCGGCAATCGAACCTGCTCAACCTGCGGCAAGCGCGGCGCGTGCGGCCACAGGGTTGGCCGGCGCCAACATCGACAGCCGCGACCCGCTGGCTCTGTTTAATTACGACCAGCAGGTCAAAGCTGCCCAACCCACGGCCGAAGCGGAATCTGAGGCTGGGTCCTCCGATTTGGAAGGCCCCAGCGGATCGGTCGGCATGCCTGCGCCAATTCAGGGCACCGTCTTGAGCATCGACGTGAGCGAAGGTGACGAGGTGCATGAGAAGGACCAGCTAGTGGTTATGGAAGCAATGAAAATGGAGCATGTCATCAGCGCCGACCGCGATGGGATTGTTCAACGCATTGCGGTTGCCGTTGGCGAGACCATCAGGCAGGGCTTCCCGTTGGTCTTCATCCAGGAAGCAGAGGTTAGCGAAGTCGAAGCTGCCGCGGTCGAAGTCATCGACCCGGACCACATTCGCGGCGACCTTGAGGAGTTGAATCATCGGCACTCCTATCAACTCGACGAGAATCGACCTGAGGCCGTGGCACGCCGCAGAAAATGGAACCATAGGACCGCTCGTGAGAACATTGCAGACCTGTGCGACGCCGACACGTTCATGGAGTTCGGGCCTCTGGCGCACGCGGCGCAATGGTCCGGTCACGATCAAGAGTGGCTTCGCACAAACACTCCCGCCGACGGACTCATCTGCGGCCTTGGCACCGTAAACGGCGACATCTTCGATGACCAGGATTCGCGTGTTCTGGCAATCTCATACGACTACTCCGTGTTGGCAGGCACTCAAGGCGGCAAAGGCCACTACAAGCAAGACCGAGTGTACGAGCTGGCGCATCGTTTCAGGCTGCCCGTGGTCCTTTTCTCCGAAGGGGGCGGCGGCCGGCCGGGCGGCGGGACTTTTGGAGCCAGCGGGACCGGAGGCGGAGGCGGCGTGGGCGTGAGCACAACGACGTTTACCACCTGGTCCCAATTAAGCGGCCTTGTGCCCATGGTGGGGATTACAAACGGTCGTTGTTTCGCCGGAAACACGGCCCTGTTGGCATGCTGCGACGTGATCATCGCCACCGAGGGTTCCACGGTCGCCATGGGAGGGCCCGCGATGATCGAGGGCGGCGGCCTGGGCATCTACACACCGGAAGAAGTGGGGCCCATGTCGTTCCAGGTCCCCAACGGGGTAATCGACATCCTGGTGAAGGACGAGGAGGAAGCCGTTGAGATCGGCAAGAAATACCTCTCATACTTCCAAGGCTCTGTCAATGAATGGGAAGCGCACGACCAGCGGCCGTTGCGCCACGTCATCCCGGAAAACCGGGTTCGCATGTACGACATGCGCGAAATCATCGAGACCATGGCTGACAAGGACTCGGTCTTGGAAATCCGCAAAGACTTCGGGATCGGCATGATCACATCCTTCATCCGAATTGAGGGGCACCCCATGGGGGTGATCGCCAATAACCCGGCCCATTTGGCGGGCGCAATCGACAGTGACGGCGCCGACAAAGGCGCCCGCTTCTTGCAGCTCTGCGATGCCTTTGACATACCCGTAATCACCCTGATGGACTGCCCAGGAATCATGGTCGGTCCGGATGTGGAGGCAACGGCGTTGGTCCGCCACTGCGCGCGGCTATTCAACGCTGGAGCCAACGTCACGACTCCCATGTTCGGAGTGGTGGTCCGAAAAGCTTACGGGCTTGGCGGTCAGGCGATGTGCGGCGGCGGCTCTCTGGTGCCTTTCTTTACGGTAGCCTGGCCTACCGCGGAGTTCGCGGGAATGAATATCGAGGGCGGGGTCAAGCTAGGATACCGCAGGGAGTTCGCCGCGATCGAAGACCCACAGGAGCGCCTGAAAACGTACGACGACATGGTTGCACGGGGTTACGAGCGGGCCAGGGCGGTGAACGCGGTGAGCAGCTTCGGCATCGACGACGTCATCGATCCGTCCGAAACTCGGCGATGGATAGTCGCCGGGTTGCGCAGCCTGCCGCCGCTGCCGCCGCGCACGGGCAAGAAACACCCATACATCGACACCTGGTAGTGCACGGCGCTTCTCGTGCGCTGTACGCCGATTCCATATGAGGAGCAGAGTCTAACTTTGAGCCAAGAACTGCCGAGTACGAACAGCCCCCGGGCGCTGGAGGGAGTCCGCGTCTTGGACATCTCGGGTCCGGCGGGCTTCTACTGCACCAAGCTCATGGCCGATTTGGGCGCGGACGTCGTTCGCGTCGATCCGCCCGAGAGCGACCCCGATCATTCACCCGGACCGTTCTTCGGAGACGAGCCGGACGAGAACCAGAGCCTCTACCGCTGGCACTTTCACGCGAACAAACGCAGCGTCGCCCTGGACATTTCGAGCGCGCCCGATCGCGAGGTGTTCGATTCGCTGTTGGCCGCGGCGGACGTCTTGGTCGATACGCTTCGCCCGTCCGAGGCGCAGAGACTCGATCTGGACGCGCAAACCTTGCGAGAGAGCCACCCTGCGTTGGTCCATACGACTATAACGGGATTTGGAACCGTGGGGCCATACGTCGATTACAAGGCGACCGACATCGTGGCCCAGGCGATGGGCGGTTTAATGGCGCTCACCGGCTACCCCGAAGACCCGCCCAACCAGGTCGGAGGCGAGCAAGCCTACCACGTCGCCTCGTTGCACGCGGCTGTCGGCACCCTCATGGCGCTCCTGAGCCGCGATCTCGACGGCAAAGGCGCCGACGTGCAGATCGCGCTCCAAGACTCGATCTCGATGGCAACGCTACAAACCGCCAACTTCAATGCTTACACCTGGCTCGGGGTGCTTCGACACCGAACTGGTTTGAACCACGCATTCAGCTCACAGTCCAAACCAACGACGGCGCGGACATACCCACCGACGTTGTACCAGTGCCTGGACGGTTGGATCGCATACGCGCAGCATGCCGACCCACCGCTCGCATGGCAGCATTTCGTGGAATGGCTCGCGGAATTCGGCGCGGAACAAGAGCTTGCAGACCCGAGGTTCGAAGACCTTGAGTACCGGCGAGAAAGACAGTGGCGAATCGACATAGTCCTGACTGAATTCGCCGCTCAGCACACGGCTCAAGAGTTGTACCATTCGGCACAGCGCTACATGCTGTTGTGCTCACCGGTCCAGAATGTAGAGGACCTGACGAAAGACGAGCAACTTCGCGACCGCGAGTTCTTCGTCGATGTGGAGCATCCTGAATTGGACAGATCGTTCAAATACCCCGGAGCACCGTACAAGCTGTCGGAGACCCCGTGGCAACTGCGAAGGCGAGCTCCTCTGGTAGGCGAACACAGCCGGGAAGTCCTTGGCGACTGGCTCGGGTTATCGGACGCGCAGGCGGAAGCTATGTTGGCACAGGGGGAATCAGGGAATGACTAACGGATCTACGAACCTTCCGCTCAGAGGCATTCGCGTCGCGGATTTCTCCTGGATGATAGCCGGTCCGTTAACGACGCGAGTCATGGCCAACTACGGAGCGGAGGTAATCCGCATCGAGTCGGCGGCGCGCTACGACACCATTCGGACCGGCGGGCCGCGTCCCGAGGGCAACACGAGCCCGAACACCGCCGGAGTGTTCAACGACTGCAACACCTCCAAGCTCAGCTTGGCCCTCGATTTGGGATCGCCCGAGGGGCTCGATGTTGCGAAAGACATCGTGGCAGTGAGCGACGTCGTGACGAACTCCTTTCGCGGAGATCGTATGGGCCGTTGGGGAATGGCCTACGAGGACCTGGTCAAAATCAAACCTGACATCATCATGCTTAGCATGCCGATGATGGGGACAACGGGCGTCCACCAACGATACGGCGGCAACGGCATCAACATCATCGCCGGCGCGGGCATCAGCAGCATCACCGGGTTCCCCGAGAGGGCGCCCGTGGGAACGGGCTCGCTCTACCCGGACTTCGCCGGCAATCCGAACCACGCCGGATTGGCGGTGCTGGCCGCTCTGCGGCACCGCAATCGGACAGGCAAAGGCCAGTTCATCGACCTGGCACAATACGAATCCACGATCGCGTTGCTGGGGACCAGTGTGCTTCAATACACGGCCGGCGGCGCCCTCCCGCCACGTCCAGGCAACCGATCCAATTTCGCCGCTCCACAAGGCGTGTACAGGTGCGCAGGAGATGACCGCTGGTGCGCCATAGCGGTGGAAACCGAAGACGAATGGCAAGGGCTGGTCCGTGCGATGGGAGATCCGGAGTGGGCGCATGAGAATCGCTTTCAAACCGTCACGGGGCGTAGGAAGCACCATGACGACCTCGACCGGTTGATCGAAGACTGGACCAGCGTCCGAGAGCCCTACGACGTTATGAATACGCTGCAGGCGCAAGGGGCGCCTGCCGGAGTGGTGCAGGATTCCGACGATCTGCTTAACAACGATGAAGCGTATCGAGAGCGACATGTTCTTGTAATGGACCACCCGGAGACCGAACCGATGACGACTCACGGCGAACCGATCATGATGTCGGGATTGGAGCCCGTCGTCGGACGAGCTCCACTCATGGGCGAGCACACCGAGTACGTCCTCAAGGAGCTCCTCGCCGTGGACGAAACCGACGTCGATCAACTCTACGTCGACGGCGTGCTACGGTAGAGATGTTCGTAGACCCATTTGCAACTAGCCAGTAAGGGGGCCAAGATGGCACTGCTACTCGACAGAGAAACGATTCGTGGACTTGTGGACATGGAGGGCGCCGTCGGCATCATAGAGCAGGCTTTCGCGGAACTTGCCGAAGGCACGTCCATCATGCCGCAGCGCACCGCGGAAACCGACGCGGAACACAACGGGTGGTACGCATTCATGCCTGCCCAGCTAAAGAACATGGGCGCACTGGGAATCAAGGCTGTGACCGTTTACAAAGACAATCCGTCGAAGCACGACCTCCCCAGCACCTTGGCCACCATCGTGCTGCTGGACGGTGAGACTGGGCAAGCGCTGTCGGTCATGGACGGCGGATACCTCACGGCTGTGCGCACCGGCGCGGTGACCGGCCTGGCCACGAAACACCTGGCGCGTGCCGACGCGACCGTGGCAGGCGTGCTTGGCGCCGGAGTCCAGGCCCGCGCTCAGTTGCAAGGGATGTCCGTCGCTCGCAAGCTCGAGCGCATCCTGTGCTACTCTCAGGATCCGCCTGATGCACAACAGGCTTTCGCTGGCGAGATGTCCGAACTGCTGGGCGTTCCCGTTGAAGTGGCGGAAAGCGGCCGCGCGGTGATCGAAGGCGCAGACATTTTGTCTCTGGCGACCACTGCCGCTACGCCGATCCTCGACGGCGACTGGATCAGGGAAGGCACGCACATCAACGCCATCGGCTCTCACGCGCCCGGGGTTCGAGAGTTGGACACTCGAAGCGTGGTCAGGTCGAAGATCGTGTGCGATCAACTGGCAGCCTGCCTAGCCGAGGCCGGCGACATACAGATCCCCATCGAGGAAGGCGCTCTCTCCGCTGACGACCTATACGGCGAACTCGGCGAACTAGTCACGGGTCGTAAGAAAGGACGGGAGAACGATCAGGAAATAACCCTGTTCAAGAGCGTCGGACTCTCGATCCAAGACATCTCGATAGCCTCATTCGTGTACCACCAAGCCGTGGAAAAAGGCGTCGGAACCGAGTTCAATTTCTAGTCGCGGCCTTTGATTCGGCAGTATTGCCTGGGGCGAGCGATCTGACCGGCTTGCTCGCCCTGGTGACGCCGAAGGGAGCTACCTCAGGCGCTCCGCGCCGATGCCTGCCTGATGAACCTGCCCACCTCGAAATTGAACATGTCTGGTATCTCGAAGTAGACTGAATGTCCGGCTCCCGGTACTCTTACCACGAATGAACCTGGTATGTGGCGTGCGGCCGCCTCGATGACATGGGGTGGCGTCAGGTCGTCTTCCTCGCCCACGATGAACATCAAGGGCGTCTTCATCCCCGATAAGGCGGTGCCCGAAGGGCCGCCGGACATTACCCCAGCGATTGGCGGTCGCGGCGGATTCGTGCGGGATATCTGCAGGTACAGGTTGGCCATGTCCGGCCGTCGCTCCCAGAACCCGGGCGACAGCGCACGGAACCCGATTTCGCGCGTCGAGCCGTGGTTGTCACGCCAGTCGGTCATGGCATCGACGATGTCGGGCTCGTCCATCGCGCCGGTCGTGTCGGCGAGCACCACGCTCAACGTCCGCGATGGGTGCGCCACCGCGAAGCCCAGCGCGGTGCGGCCGCCCATCGACTGCGCCACGATGTGCGCCGCGTCGACGTTCAGGTGGTCCAGCAGCCCTTCCAGATCGTCGACGAACGCGTGCATGCCGGGGCCGTCGGCGACATCAGGAGAGTGGCCGAAGCCCCTGTGCGAGAACGTGATGACGCGATAGTTCGGCGAGAAGTAGGGGACTTGTTGCCACCAACTGAGCAGGTTGCCGCCTGCGCCGTGTGCGAACACGATTGCCTCGCCCTCGCCGTATTCCTGGTAATCGATCTCGATTCCGTTGACGTTGGCTTTCGTCATTCTGTCACCTCTTCTTGGCTTGTCGGACGTGGGTTGATCTCCGGCGCTCCGGGGAAGGCGGAAGTTGTCCTGTCCCACCCACCCGCCCGCGAGGGTCTTCTGGGGACACCCCAGTACCCCGCCAGAAGGGCTGCCGGCCCTCTGGACTCCCCGCTTTCAGCTTCGCCTCGTCGCCTTCAGTGGTCACTTGAGCCGCTGTCGCCTACAGGTGCGTTTCGAAGAACTCGGCGATGCGAGTCTCCATGTATACCCGGTCTTCCGGCTTGCGAGGCATGTGTCGTTCGTCCGGGAACAGCATGAATTCGTACGGGATTCGTTCGGCGATCAGGGCGTTGATCAGCCGCGCGGTGTGGCGGAAATGGACGTTCTCGTCGATCAGCCCGTGCAAGATCAACAACTTGCCGGTGATCTTGCCGGCATGGGTGTTCGGCGAGCCTTGGGCGTACCCTTCCGGGTTCGATTGCGGCGTGCCCATGTAGTGCTCGGTGTAGTGGGTGTCGTAGCCGTCCCAGTGACTCACCGGCGCGCCCGCCACGCCCACTCGGAACATCTCCGGCGCCTGTGCGAGACACATGAGGGTCATGAAGCCGCCGTAGCTCCAGCCGTAGATGCCGACGCGGTCGGGGTCGGCCAGGCCCTGTGCCACGAGCCACTTGACGCCTTCGATCTGGTCTCGCACCTCGATGCTGCCCATGTTGTGCTTGAGGGGTGCTTCGAAGGCGACGCCTCGGCGGGCGCTCCCCCGGTTGTCGAGCTCGAACACCATGTAGCCCTGGTCGCGAAGATACTGCACACGCATCGAGCAAGTCATGCCCCAGTGGTTGACCACCATTTGAGCGTGGGGTCCGCCGTAGACGCTGACGATGGTCGGGTACGGTCCGTCTCCGAACTCGCTGCTCGGACGATATACGGCCCCGTGCAGCGTGGCTCCGTCGCTGGTTTGGAGCGTCACCAACTCGGGAGGGGACAGGTTGAGCGACTCGATCCGCGCGTCATCCGGTTCGTGGATGATCGAGACAGTCGATCCTCCGTCCAGATTGCGCAGCGTCGCCGTCGGCGGCGTGTCGATGGAGCTGTGGACGTCCACAAAGCGGCTGAACTTATGGTCCAGCGTCACCATGTGCATGCCCGGCTCTTCTGTGAGGCAGGCAGCGGCGCCGCCGCCCAGCGGGACCGAGTAGAGGCGCCTTTCGGTGGGTCCGTTCCGTGTGCCGGTGAAGTAGACGCGGCCATTCTCCTCGTCGACGCCGGCCACGCCGTCGACGAGCCAGTCGCCGTCCGTGAGTTGCGTGACCAGAGCGCCGTCGCTGTCGTAGACGTAAAGGTGGTTGAATCCGGAGCGTTCCGAAGCCCACAAAAACCCACCGGACTTCAACGGACGGAACATGCTGTGTAGATTGATCCACACGTCGCTGGTCTCGGTCAGAACCGTCGATCGGCTGCCGTTCGACAGGTCGAACCGCACCAGGTCCAAGCGTGTCTGCTCTCGATTCTCGATCTGGGCCCATAGCTCGCCGTTCGGCATCCAGTGGACGCGGGCGAGATAGATGTCGGGGTTGTCTCCCAGGTCCATCCAAGTCGGCTCACCGCCGTCGACCGAAACGACCCCCAGCCGGACTTTGGCGTTCTCCTCGCCAGCGAAGGGGTACCGGTGATCCTCCTGCGCATTGTCGCCGGTCTCGTCCTTCCCTTGATGCACGATCCGGTAAACGGGGATGTTGGTTTCGTCGGCCTCCTCGAACGCGATGTGGCGTCCGTCTCTCGACCACCAGAACCCGGAGCCGCGACCCATCTCCTCCTGGGCGATGTACTCGGCCAACCCGTTCGTCTTGCCAGTGCCCCTTGCGCCGCTGGTGATCTGACACGGCTGCCCGCCGTCGACCGATGCGACGTACACTTCGGCGTCTTGGACGTACGCGACCTGATCCCCCTGACGCGATAGCTGCGGGTCCAGCACCGATTGCCCGCCGCCATCCACGATCTTGCGCGCCGCGGCATCCGGTCCGTCCATGACGTGCACCGCGCCCTGTCCCGGCAGCAGAATACGCGAACCTTGCTCGGCCCACGAACAGCGCGTGATCCCTTGGCCGAGTTGTCGGAGCCGCTGCCGCCGCAACGCTTCTTCGATCGACAACTCCTCGCTCTCGCCTTCCAGCGACGAGAGGATGACGCGCCGCTCACCCGTCTCGACGTCGAGTGCGTAGAGCTGGCGCACGGGGCTCTGGTCGGGGCCGAACAGGTAAGTGACGAGCTTGTCGTCGGGGCTGAAGGCATACGATACGGGCGTCGCCATTCCCGGGGGCGGGAACTTGGCGATCTCTTCGATGGGGAATCTGAGTCCAGTCAATTGTTGCACCAATACGGACAGGTTGATTTTCCGATTGTCTCACAATTCCGTGGGCGCCTGTAATGCCTGACGGACCCTCACTCACACTCCCAGGCTCCGATCATGTGACTTTCGCGACGAACCAGCGTGCTATTGCTTTGCTGCCGATCGCGCGCGCTACGAACGGGTATGCCGTTGGTGTACAATGGCGTACGTCGGTTGGTGATGGTCCGTCTCGAGGCGGATGGATTTGCGCAAGGTCGAGCGTCGATCGTTCCCTGCGCGTTGTGCATCTCGTACAACCAACCACCGTTGCCGATGCACCAGGAGTGACTCTCATGTGTACTAGGTTCTTCCGTGTCCGGGCAAAGCATTCCGGCACGGAGGCGTGCGGACCTCTCCCAGCACTTCATAAAGAACTCGGCCCTCGCGGCTAGTCTCGTAGCCCAGACGTCGATCTCTGCGGAAGACCTCGTCATCGAAATCGGCCCGGGGCAAGGCGTCTTGACTCAGCAGTTGGCATCGCGTTGCAAGCGACTTGTTGCCATCGAAATCGATGACCGGATGGCGCGGGTGCTGTGTTCGCAGTTCAGCGACGCCCCACAGGTTCGGATCGTTCAAGGCGATTTCCTTCGTTACGAGCTGCCGGACCAAACGTACAAAGTCTTCGCCAACATACCGTTCAGTCGGACCGCCGCGATTGTCCGGCGGCTGGTCGATGCCGCGTCGCCCCCTTTGGACGCATATCTTGTGGTCCAGCGTGAAGCGGCGGAGCGTTTTTGTGGAGCGCCCTACGCCGGAGAAGCGCTGCAGTCGCTGCTCATCAAGCCGTGGTGGCAAGCCGAAATCGTGAGGCGGCTTCAACGAACCGACTTCGCGCCGCCGCCGAAGGTGACGCCCGTCATGTTGTGGCTGGCACGACGGACGAGACCGCTGGTGAGCGACTCGCAGGCCGATCTATACCGCCGCTTCGTGGCGTCGGCGTTTGGCCAGGGCGGCGCCACCGTGCGACAATGCCTGCGTCGGATCTTCACTTCAAGACAGTTGGGACGCCTGGCTCGAGAGCTTCGGTTTGACGGTGGAGCGCCGCCATCCGCGCTCACATTCGATCAGTGGCTGGGACTGTTCCGATATCACTCCTCGAGTTCGGGACAGCATGTAAGGATCGGGAAGCCTGCGTCCGCATCGCGCAGACTGAAGGCGTAGCTTCGAACACTTGTGGGCCGATCGACGCGATCGCCGGAGATCCCGTGTCACCCGTCGACGCCAACATAGAAGGTCGGGAGACGTTCCTTGGAACCTTGCTCGGGGACGGGGATTCTTAATTCTCAACCCGACGCGGAAGATTGCACCTGCATCACCGTCGCTTCGCCGGTCAGCACGTCCTGGCCATTCTGATTGGTCACGCGGAACTCCATCGTGGCGATGCCGCGCCTTCGGTTGAACGATTTGACCGTCCCGATGGCTGTGATCGTGTCGCCGATGTACACGGGCCTGGGGAAGCTCCAGTTCTGCCGCATGAAGACGCTGCCCGGTCCGGGCATGTCCATCGCCACCAGGGCGTGCAGTAATCCGGTCGCGATGCCGCCCTGAGCGATCAAGCCCTTGAATCTCGTGCCCGAGGCGAAGGCTTCGTCGAAGTGGAGCGGGTTGTAATCGCCCGTGAGTTCGGCGAACGAACGCACTGATTCCGGCGTGACGGTGAGATCCCGAGTTGCAGTCTGTCCGACGCTCAGATCCAAGCTCTACGCGTCTTCCCAGTCCAGCACGCCCTTGGCCCGCAGTTCGTCGATCTGGTCGTCGGTGTAGCCCAGTTCGTGCAGGATCGGCTTGGTGTGCTGGCCACGAAGGATGCCGCCGCCGATCTTCCCAGGGGTTTCGGAGAAGTTCAAGACCGTTGAGTGACGCCAGAACTTGCCGTGCCTGGGGTGTTCGGCTTCGGTGGTGAAGCCGTTTTCGCGGACGTGTTGGTCTTCGTCGAAGAAGTGGAACATGCCGCGGTCCTCGACCTTGACGCAGCCCACGTCGGCGGCGGAGAGCGTGGTTTCCCAGTGTTCCGGTCGTTGAGAAGCGAAGATCGGCGCCAGTTCGGCGACCAGAGCGTCGTCGTTCGTCTCGCGCGATCGAGAGTCGGCGAATCGCGGGTCGTCCATGAGGTCCGATCGGTCGAGCGCACGGCACAGGTCGCACCACTCGTCTTCCATCGGGCATGCCAGATATATCCAGCCACCGTCGGCTTCGTAGATGCGATAGAGCGCGTTCAGTCCGTAGCCGTCGGGGCCCGCAACCGGTCGTTCCGGGGCGCCTTCGTAGTCGAAGAAGGCGTCGGCGTTGGCGAAAGCGTTTGAGCCGATCATTGTCGTCTCGACGTACTGGGGTTTGCCGAAGCGCTGGCGGGCGTAGAGCCCCATCGCGATGGCGGTTGAAGTGACCATCGACGTGTTCGGATCGGGGTTCACGTCCTGGGCGCGTCCCAGGCGACGAGAGACTTCGACGATCTCCTCCATGTCGAGTTCGGCGTCTTCCGGAGGTATCGTGCCTCGGCCCATTTGGGCCACGGCGCCGCCGGACACCGCCCCGCCGATGGGATGCATCGCGGGTCTGTGGCTGTGGGGGCCGGTTGAGCCGTACCCGCCCACGTATACGTACACGATGTCCGGGTTGAGCTCCCGCGCCTGGTCGAATCCGATTCCCACTCGTTCGGGCGCTCCGGGACGCATGTTGTGCAACAATACGTCGGCTTTCGGTATGAGCGCTTTGATTATGGCTTGGCCTTCGTCGGTCTTCAGATTCAGCGAAAGGCCCTCGGTTCCGGCCATCGTCCTGTTGGTCGCGATCCCGTTGTAGTGGCCCCGCATCATGTCGCCTTGCAGCGTCTCTATGCGTATGACTCGTGCTCCGAGCTCCGCCGTGAGCGAACCCGAGAGCGGGCCGGCGATGACCGTCGACAGGTCCAGCACGGTGACGCCCGACAACGGTCCGGGTCGCTCGGGGTTCGAGCCGGATTTGGCCACACTGGCGGTGCCATTCGACGCCCCGTTCGTCGCGGCATTGCGATCCGGCGACGGCATACCCAACACTTCTTCGGTGTGCTGACCCAAAAGCGGGGCCGGTCCCTTGATGGACGGCGGCGTGCCGTCCATGTGGAACATCGTGCCGAGCATGCGCATCGGGCCGACGGTCGGGTCCTCGATCTGCTCTACGATGCGGTTGTAGATCATCTGCGGGTGAGACAGCCCCTCGTTGGCCGTCATGAACGGTTCAGCGGCAACGTCGCCTTGCTCGTTGACGAAGTATTCCATCCACTCGTCCAACGTCTTTTCCTGCATCTTCGCGAGGATCAGCCTGCGCAGCTCTTCACGGGCGTCGTCCTCCAACCTGGGCGTGTCGGCGAAGCGCTCTTCTTTGTAGATGTGTCCGAGGCCGATCGCGCGGATCTGAGCATGGAACAGGCGCTCGACCAGGTTCGCGAGCTGAATCCACTTGCCGTCTTTTGTCCGCGCGGGCAGATACTGGAGCGGTGACGGCCGCCCGGCGATGACCGTCTCGTCGAACGGATACTCGTCCGGGAAGTTGATCATCATCTGCCAGAGAATCCATTGACTCAGATCGTAGTAGGTGACCCCTTGGAGCAGGCTCGTGTCCACCCTCTGGCCTTTTCCGGTGGCGTCGCGGACCGAAAGAGCCGACAGAGTGCCGCGAACGACGGCCATGGCTGCGGCGTGACTGGCTGCGTTGACCGCTGCGTGGCCCGGGCCTTCACGTCCAGTCATGCCCGCGAACACCATCAGTCTTCCGGACTTCGCCGCGACCAATGCCTCGTAACCTTTGTAGTTGGCGTACGAGCCGCGCGGACCGAAGCCGGTGACTGAGGTGTACACAAGATCGGGCTTGACGGCGCTGAGCTCCTCGTAGCCGATTCCCAGCCGCTCCGCCACGCCTGGACGGAAGCTCTCGACGACAACGTCAGCCTGCGGTGCCAACTGATGCAACTGACGCCGGCCTTCCGAGGATTGCAGGTCGACGACAACGCTCTTCTTCCCGCGGTTCCAGACCAGCGAAGGCGGAAATGCCCGAAACGGGTCACCCCGCGGCGATTCGATCTTGATGACCTCGGCGCCAAAATCGGACAGCACCATCGTCGCGATGGAACCCGCCATCCCCTGCGTGAAGTCCAGTACGGTGATCCCTTGAAGGGCTTCCGTCATTCAGCCTTCCTCCGATGGTTCTTAATGGGTGCCTGGCGTCGCCGGCTGTCAGCTCGCGGTGCCGGGCACATGTTAAGTCTTGTGTCTGAATAGCGCGGTAGGTCTCTCGACGGATGCCTGAAGCCGTCGCATGAATGCGGCGGCGACCGCGCCGTCGATCGCTTGGTGGTCCGCTGTCAAACTGACCGTGACCATCTCTCTCACGACGATCTCGCCGCTCTTCACGACCGGCTTGCTCACGGTGCGGCCAATGCCCAGTATGCCGGTTTGAGGCGGGTTGATGATTGGCGTGAACCCGTCCACTATTCCCAGGACGCTGATGGTGAACGTACCGCCCATGACCTCGTCCGGGGACAGCTTGTTGTCGCGGGCGGCGATTGCCAGCCGGTGTGTCTCGGTCGAGATCGCGAAGACATCCATCTCCCCAACGTTTCTGACCACAGGCACGATCAGTCCGTCGTTGAGCGCCACGGCCACTCCGATGTTGATCTCGTTGAAATAGTGGATTGCGTCGTCGACCAGCACCGTGTTCAGCGCCGGGACGCGCTTGAGCGATTCGGCGCAAGCCATGGTCAGCACGTGGGCCAAAGTGATGACCGAGTCGTGATCTTTGGACACGTCGCGTCGTATCCGCTGCGCGTCGGTCACGTCGAGTTCGAGGAAGTACGAAAGTTGCGCCGTGTTCGTGAGGCTGTCTCGCATGTGTCGGGCGATGGATCGGCGCATGCCCTGAAGCGGCTCGCTCCTCGACGGCGTCGGGAGTCCCCGGGGAAGGCTTGGGCCCTGTTGCTCTTGAACCGCCGCCCTGACGTCGGCCTCGACGATCCGTCCCCTCGGTCCGGTCGGTGTGACCTGGTTCAGATCGACGCCGAGGTTGGCGGCCAGTCTGCGCGCGCCGGGCGTCGACGGGACTACGTCGCCGCCAGCAGACGGGCGTGCCGCCCGCGGCGATTGCCGCTGCCCTGCTGCCGACGGAGCGGCCGTCGTGGACTGGGGTTTCGGAGGGTCAGGCGCGGTCTCGCCCTCTGCCAGAAGGTAACCGATCAAGCCGTCCACGGGCACGTTCGCGCCCTCTTCCACCACTGGGTGAAAGAGGCCGGCCTCGGTGGCTTCCAGGTCGTAGTTGAGTTTCTCGGTTTCGATCTCGGCGATGACTTCGCCCTGGCCGACAGTCTCGCCCTGGGATTTCGCGATTCGGACGACCGTTCCTTCTGTCATGAAGTCGCCCAGCCGTGGCATCACGATCGGCGTTGCCAAACGCGTCCTCCTATTCGAGCACACCCATGGCCGCCTCGACGACCATGTCTTTGTTGGGCACCCACAATGCCTCCAGCGGCACGCTATAGGGCACCGGAGCGTGTGGAGAGTTGATTCGGCGAGGCGGTGCATCTAGGTAGTCGAACGCCTGCTCGGCCACCAGCGCGGAGATGTCGGACGCGACGGAGCATCGCGGGTAGTCTTCGTCCACGATGACGATTTTGCGCGTCTTCCGCACCGACTCCAGTATGCCCTCCTCGTCCATCGGCGACAGCGACAGCAGGTCCAGCACCTCGACGGAATGTCCGCTTGACTCAAGCTCGGCGGCGGCGTCCAGGCACACCTTGGTCGTGTAGCCTATACCGACCAGCGTGACGTCGCTGCCCTCTCTGAGGATGCGGGATGAGCCGATCTCGACGGTGTACGGCTCTTCGGGAACGTCGACGTCGAACCTGATCCCCATGATCTGCCGGTTGTTGAACACGATCACCGGGTCGTTGTCGCGGATGGCCGCCGTCATCAGCCCCTTGGCGGTGTACGGGTCCGACGGCACCACGCACTTGAGGCCGGGGAAGTGGGTGAAGATCGAATACAGCGTCTCAGAGTGCTGCGCCGCCGAGTTCGTGCCGGCGCCGATTCCGGTCATGATCGTCAGCGGGATGTTGACCTTGCCGCCGAACATGTAGTGGATCTTGGCGGCGTTGTTGGTGATCTGGTCGGCGCAGACGCCGTAGAAACTGACGTACATGAGGTCGGCCACCGGCCTTAAACCGGACGCTGCCGCGCCAACCGCCGCGCCGATGAACCCGGCCTCGGAGATGGGCGTGTCGCGCACTCGGCGGGCGCCGAACTGTCCGATCAAGCCCTTCGTCAGCCGCATCGGGCCGCCCCAGGCGTCCTGTTTATCCGGGCGGTCGCCGCCGCCGGCGATGTCCTCGCCCATTACGATGACGTTTTCGTCAAGCTCCATCTGTTGCCGGAGCGCCTCGTTGATTGCTTGGATGTAAGTAAGCTGCCTTACGGCCTCCGCCTGTACCATCCTGGTCCTCCTGGTGAACTCGAATGTCAGTTAGTTAGCGATTTGGCTGCGGTCGGAAGTCCGAACTCAACTCGACGGATAGGACACGTACACGTCCGTCATCAACTCGTCGGGATCGGGAAAGGGGCTTTCGTCGGCGAATTTGGCGGCGGCCGCGATGGCCGCATCGACTTCTCCGTCGATATTCCGCAGATCGTCTTCCGTGCCAAAGTCGCCGTCGACTATGTGGGCGGAGATCTGAATCAAGCAGTCGCGCGCGTGGTAGTACGCTTCCTCTTCCTCGGTACGGTATCCGAGTGGGTCGTCGGCGCTGAAGTGCCCGCCGTAGCGGTACGTCTGCGCCTCGATCAGTGTCGGGCCTTCACCCCGCCGAGCTCGGCCAACGGCCTCGTTGGCGACCTCGAATATCTCGATCACGGATTGTCCGTCAACCGTGATGCCGGGCATGTCGTAACCCGCCGCGCGGTTGGAGATCGATCCTCCGGCCACGGTGAACTCGAAGGGCGTCGACTCGGCGTAGCGGTTGTTCTCGCATACGAACAGGACGGGCAGCTTCCAGACGCTGGCCAGGTTCATCGACTCGTGCAGCGATCCCTGGCTGGACGCGCCGTCGCCGAAGAACACGACGCTCACCTGGTCGGTCCCGCGCACCTTGGCGCTCAGTCCGACGCCCGTTGCCACGGGGATGTTGGAGCCGACGACGCCGTTGGCGCCAAGCATGCCCTTGTTGATGTCGGCGATATGCATTGTGCCGCCTTTGCCGCTGTTGGTTCCGGTGGACTTGCCCAGCAACTCAGCCAGCATCTCGTTGATGTCGACGCCCTTGGCGATGCAGTGGTGATGGCTGCGGTGAGTGCCCAGGACAAAGTCGTCGTCGCGCAGGTGGGCGCAGATGCCCGTTGGCACCGCCTCCTGCCCGATGGACGAGTGCATGCCTCGCAGCTTGCCCGCGTCGGACTCGCGGCGGGACTGCTCCTCGAATCTGCGGATGGTAACCATCGTCCGGTACATCCACAGCAACGTTTCGCGATTCAACGTTGAGTGCGTCGTCATCGCTGCCCTCCCAGTGGTTGATTCAAAGGGTAAATGCCAAGTTAGAACTCGACGAATCGATGCTCAGGATTCGCTCCTGACAACGCGGCGCGACGCCTTCTCCGGCGTCGCCTGCTCAGGCGCGAGTGTAGCAACAAGCCAACAGTGCGTCAACGGTTCGATGGAGCATGCGCCATGCTGACCCCGATGCAATCGGGAGAAGTATCTCGGGTTCGAAGTCCATTGCGTGTGTCATTCGTCGAGATTCTTCGCCTGCTGGCTCAGAATGGCGAAGTCAAGTTGCTCCCGCTCAACTCGTTGATCGCCTTCAGCCCGACCCTCGCCCTGATACAGAATCAGCCCTCCGCGAACTCGATTATCGGATCGTCCTCGGAGACGTTCTGGCCGTCTTCCACCAATATACGAGCTATCGTGCCGTCTTGATCGGCGAATATCTCGTTCTCCATTTTCATCGACTCGATGACCAGCAGCAGGTCCCCTTCACTGACGGCCTCACCGTCCTTCACGGGCACTTCGATTACCTTGCCGGTCATGGGCGAATTGATTACTTTGTTTGCCGCCACGTTCTCACCATATCCTTCTATTGCAAGTTTCAGACGAGTTTACCCCAATTATCCGAATTAGCCCAGCAGATGCACGGTCGTCGCGTCGTTCATTCGGGGTCGTCGAGTTCATCGGTCAGGATTCCGACGACGGCTTGTTCGACCCAGGACGCGACGTCCGCATCGGGCGCCCCGAGCAACTCTTTTAGCAGGCCGGACGTGTGCTCACCCTGCAGGGCAGACCGCGTCCACTGGCTGGCTGGTGTGGACGACATCCGAATTGCCTGCCCCGGGTACCGTTTCGGACCCACGTCCGGTTCGTCGATATCGACGAAGTAACCCCTCGCGGCCATGTGCGGGTCTTCGAGGAGCTGTTGGTTGTTCAGCACCGGTCCCGCAGCGATGCCTCGGCTCTGGAGCTCATGCGCGAGCTCCGCAGCGTCCTTGTTCGCAGTCCACTCACTGAAGTGCGCGTCGATCCGATCACGGAGCGCGACGCGTCCGGACTCATGGTCCAGCTCGGAGTCTCGTGCCCAGGCTGGTTCTCCCATCGCTTCTCGCAGCGATTGCCACCGAGCATTGGACGTAATGCAGATCGCGACCCACTGGTCGTCGCCCGCGGTTGGGTAGCAGCCGTACGGCGCATGATCCGGATGGTTGTTGCCGTGCCTTGCCGGCTGCTCCCCCGTCCGCGAGAAGGCGACGATCTGCTCGCCTATCTGGCAGACCGGTCCTTCCGAGAGAGCCAGGTCGATGAACTGCCCTCGGCCGGTGCGCTTTCGATGCCACAACGCCGTCATGATGGCGCCCGCGGAGTTCATGCCGGCCACCGGGTCCGGGTAAGCGATGGCCGAAGCCTGCGGCGGACCGCCCGGATATCCCATCAGGCTCGTGATCCCGGTCATCGTCTCGACCGACGGTCCGAACGCGGGATACTCGGCGTACTCGCCTTGGGTGCCGAACCCCGGCATCGAGCACATGATCAGGTCCGGCCTGACGCCCCTCAAGACATCGTACGTGAGACCGAAGTTGCGCATGACCCGAGGCCGGAAGTTCTCGACCACGACATCGCTAACGCTGACCAGGTCGAGGAACAGTTGCTTTCCGGCTGGCTCGTCCAGTCGCAGCGACAGCCCTTGTTTGTTGCGGTTGAGCTTGTTGTTGATCCCGCCCTCTCGGCCGTCCGGCGCCCGCGGGTCGACGATCTTGACGACCTCAGCGCCGAAGTCTCCGAGCATACGAGTCGCGAGCGGTCCAGCCCAAACCCGGGTTAGGTCCAGCACGCGCACGCTTTTCAGTAGTCCGGTCGTCGGCACTTAGTCACACTTTCAGAAGCATTGGCGCTGTTAAGCCGCTCGGTTTCCCAAACATCTTGCGTCCCTTCCGGACACCGTCCTACGAGGCAAGCCGGCCGCGAAGTATCTCGTCGTTATGCTCGCCAAGCAACGGTGCCCGGCCAAACGAAGGCTGGGTGTGGCTCATCTGAAACGGGACGGTCGGCTGCGTGTATCCGCCCGCCACGGGGTGGTCGACCATGGACCACAGTCCCCTCGATCGGTACTGCGGATCGTCGAGAACCGCGCTGAGGTCCGAAACCCGAGCCGCGGGCACCGACCAGATTCCCGCGGCCATGTTGAAGACTTCCTCTTCGGTCTTGCCCCGGAGCCAGTCGGTCAGTATTGCATCGATCTCGTCGGCGTGGCTTCGGCGGCCCAAGAACGTGCCGTATGCCGGGTCCTCGAGCATGTCCGGCCGCCCGATCATGGCGCAAAGCATCTCCCACTGCGGCTCAGTCGACACCGCGAACGACACGCGTCCGTCCTTGCACGGCAGCACCGTGATCGGATGTCTGGCATAAGCGCCCTGGCTCTCCCAGCGATTGCCGTGCCGCTTCCGAACGATGCCGCTGTACGTGTGCATGACGGTCGTGAACTGGGACATCGAAGCCAGCGACTCAACCGCCGAAACCTCGACGTGCTGGCCCTCACCGGTTTCGTCCAACGACCACAGGGCCATCATGGCCCCGAAGTAGCCATGCAACCCCGCCACGTAGTCCGGTTGGAAGCCGGGAAGCATCAGCGGCTCGCGATCCTCGTCGCCGGACAGGTACAGATAACCGCCGAGAGCCAGGTTCACGAGGGGCGTCGCGCTCCAATCGGCGTAGGGACCAAAGCTGCCGAAATCGGTGATCGAAACCAGGCTGAGACCCCTGTTCAGGTCGTGAAGCGCATCGAAGTCGAGGCCGAAGCGGGCCAGTTCGCCGGGAGGACCGTTCTCCAGCAACAGGTGGGCATCCTTCAGCAGACGCCGGACGACAGGACGCGCCTCGTCCGAACGCCAGTCCACCGTGACGCTCTTTTTACCCGCGTTCAGGTACAGATAGAGCGCGCTGGACTCGGGTTCGGGAACGTCCGGAAGGAACGGCGCCTCACGACGCGTGCGATCTCCGCCGGGAGGTCTTTCGATCTTGATGACCTCCGCTCCCATCGCGGCCAGCATTCTGCCGCAAAACGGGCCGGACACACCCTCGGCGATCTCAACGACCTTGACGCCGCTGAGAGCGCCGTCACTCATACCGGCGACTGCGAGGCTCCATTGTGCGATGGGCCGCGCGGATCACTTTACGACGCCCGATTCGAACAACTCGGCGATCTCGTCTTCAGGGATGCCCAATGCTTCGCCCAAAACCTCACGCGTGTGCTCTCCGAGCAACGGGGGAGGCGTGCTCGGCGCGGCTGGCGTACGGCTCAGATGCTGCAACGCGCTCCCTATGACCTGGATCTTTCCGATGGTCGGATGGTCCATGTCCCACAGCGATTTCCGCGCTACAGCTTGCGGGTCCTCGAAGATGTCGGCCAAGGTGTTCACAGGCGTTACGGTGACGCCGATGCCGCCAATCACCTCGATCCAGTGATCGCGGGTTTTCGTGCGGAAGACGTCGGAATAGAGCTGAACCAACGCGTCTCGATTCTCGACACGGCCGGCGTTGTCCGCGTAGCGAGGATCGTTCGGCAGCTCGGACAACTCCAGCGCGTCGCACACCCTTCGGAACTGGTTGTCGTTGCCCACGGCCAGCATGAAGTATCCGTCCGATGCCTCGAACGCCTGGTAGGGCGCGATCTGGGGATGCGCCGTGCCGATCCTGCCCGGCGCCACGTGAGTTGCGAGGTAGCTCTGGGCCAGGTTCGCCATCGCCGCTATCCCTGAATCGAACAACGACACGTCAACTCGCTGCCCCAGGCCGCTGCTGTGACGATCGTGCAGAGCGGTGAGGATGCCGATCGTCGTGTTCAAGCCGGTCAGGATGTCGATCCAAGCGACGCCGACCTTGGTTGGCGGGCCGTCTGGCTCTCCGGAGACGCTCATGATCCCGGTCATCCCCTGGAGCGCGGCGTCGTAACCCGGCTCAGCCGCCCTGGGACCGGTCTGCCCGAAGCCGGTGACGGAGGCGTACACGAGCCTGGGATTGATCTCGGCCAACGCATCGTAATCGAGGCCGTATCGAGCGAGATCGCCGGACTTGAAGTTCTCGACCAGAACGTCCGCTTTCTGCGCCATCTGCCTGATAATCGCCTGGCCGCGCTCGTCGCGCAGGTTGACGATCAGGCTCTTTTTGCCGCGGTTGGCCGACAGGAAATAGGAACTCTCGGTCTCTTGGAAGGGAGGGCCCCACTTACGCGTGTCGTCGCCCCACGGCGACTCGATTTTCCAGACTGTCGCTCCCAAATCGGCAAGAATCTGCGTGGAGTACGGCCCCGCCAAAATGCGCGACAGGTCGAGGACGACGATATTGTCCAAAGCTCCCATGCGATCACCTTCATTCAAAGATCCGTGCCAATCTTAATTGTTCCGCATTCCAAGCACAACACGGGGGAAGTGAGGGAAGGACTGGGAGCCATTCGGGCACACCCATCTGTGGCTTCGGTCTTCAGGTCGAGCTTGGTGTGTGGAGGACTTGGCCTCACTCCAGTCGGAGTCGGTGGGATGGTGGCGTCGATGGCACGAGCGTGCAGTTGCAACCCATTTGCGTCCAACCGCATAGGAGGGTTTCAAACCCTCCCGACGCCTGCCATCTGCTGCAAACCATAGACACTATGTCTGATAAGCGCGATGTCGCACGGAAATAGACGCGATAAAGGGCATAGTTAGTGCGCGGGTATGAACCGATAGATCCCAAAAGGACCCGGTGGTTTCGTAAGCACCACATTCTTAGTCCGCATCATTAGGCGACGCAATCGTTCGCAGATTCAGGGGTGATCGCAAGACGGGCGATCTCAAGGAGATCAGAAATGACCCAGCAGGTATGATGGATTCTAACGAATCTTGGGAGGTCATAGTCGGCCAAACTATCGCAACTCTCGATGACTGCATTACCAGTCCCGATCCCTTGAGCGCTTTTCTCAGACTTGAAGTCTGGAAGGAAATAGCCTCACTGGTCATCAACCCGGCGCTTGATTCATCGTCTGGGTGGAAGCCAATCGGCAACGCTGGAGCCGCCTCTGGTTGCACGGGCTGATACCATAGCGTGGCGGCTCCAGCCGCCGAGCCAGCAGCCACTAATAGCGTTCCTTAACGTTCCTGTTGGGTAGCCCGTTGTCAATCACATACGAAGCGGCCGACAGGGTGTCTGAGGAAGTCCATCCGGCGACGCCCCAGACGATTCGGGACTTCCCTCCGTAGCTGTACGAATTGGCCCGTCGGATCACAGTAAAACCTTGGTCTGCTTCAGTTATGGCGTCTCCGAACACTTGTTTGTATATATCGTTAGCATATTGACCTCCGACCAATATCCACCGATCGTACTCTTCGAGTGCTGATCTTGAGCAGCTCTGGATCAGCGGCCAATTGCGAGCGTTGCTGATGTCGGCAGCGAAGCCCTCGTCGTCGCTTTGGCAGTACTGAACGATTGTCGGTGTTTTCGACACCGGCGGGGCCGTAGGTGCCGGCGCGGCGACAAGTACCGGTTCGGCAGTCGGCACCGGTTTGGCAGTCGGCGCTGGTTCTGTGGTGTGCACTGGTTGAGCAGTTGGCGCCGGTTCGGCGGTGGGCGCTGGCGACTGAGCGCTTACCGTGCCTTCGGTCACCGAAGCGGACCCTGGCTTGAGGTTCGCTTCGACAATCTCCTCATTCTCAACCAACACCGAATAGCTGAACCGGAGTACGAAGCTGCGCTCAAACCCCAAGAGTTTCAATTGGAGAGGGGACGTAAAGTTTACCTCCGCCCCAAGCCGACCGCGGGCTGCCTGCCGCACAGAGTCGACTTCCCACTGTAATTGGCCGGAAGATGTGGACCGGATAGCCTGGGCTACAACCGAGTCTGCGACGGGAAGGGCACCCGTCATGTCGTCGGCTACGTCTTCGGAGAAATCGACCGATCCAAACCTTGTCCAATCTTCAATCGCCAGCCGTACAATGATCATGGGGTCTGGTGTGGGGGTCACCACAGGTTGCGGCAAAGACTCAGAAAGTGGGGGTCCAGCCTCCTCGTCCTCTTCACCAGTGCAGGCAGCAGCCAAACCGAGAATGACGATTCCAAGGATTATTATCATTCGAATACCCATGGGACACTCCTGAAATATCACAGTTAATCCCCGGTATTATTGTGAACCCGCCGTCTTCGGATGGCAGTTGGTGTATTCGTTGTAGTCGTTCGTGTCAAACACGTTGGATGCTAATTGAATTCAACCGTCAATGCTGTTGTGCCCCTATGCCGCCTTTGACTCGTCGCGACGAGCCGCCTAGATCGACGAATGAGGTGCAAATAGCGTCGAGACGTCGGCGAACGCGCGATAACGGCGCCATGACATCCGTGCAAGAATCCACGAGACCCTGGCGGCCAAACGTCTGATCACTGAAGATGCCAGCTTGCGCTTTCGACCTACCACCTGAAATACTGGACACTCCTTCGCAAAATAGTCGTTCGCCGCTTGATGCCTCAGCGTCCTGTGTTTTGGCGGTGTAGTCATAAGAGAAGTGAAACATCGCCTGCAACGCGCTGAGCCTGAAGGATTGACATCACACGCTGGGCTGCAGGCAAGTCGATGTTCCGTATCGCGCATTGAAAACAGTGTCACCTTCGGCGTCGAAAACGCCCATGAAACCCGCCCCTACGACCTGTCGTATTGCTGTCTCACGGTGAAATGGGTTTCGCGGTGGCCTCGGTCTTAAGGCCGCGCTAGGCTGGGTCGTAGAGAGCTTGGCCCCGATTCTATCGGGGCCAGAGCACAGGTTATTTGGTGGCGCCGATGTCCAGCCTGACGCTACACCAGCATCCCGAGCGGGCTCTCCAGCAGGCGTTTCACCTCGTTGACGAACTGCGCGCCCTCGGCCCCGTCCACGATGCGGTGATCTCCGGAGAGAGTCACCGTCATGATCTCGGAGACGACTACCTGGTCGTCGCGCACCACGGGCTGCTTGCGGACTGCTCCGACCGCCAAGACGGCGCTCTGGGGCGGCTGGATGATGGCCACGAAGTTGGATATGCCGAACATACCCAGGTTGCTGACGGCAAAGGTTCCGCCAGCGTATTCCTGGGGCCGCAGTGTCCCGTTGGCGGCACGCTCCGCCAGGTCTCGGCTGGCTTGGGCGAGCTCTTTGAGCGACTTTTCGCCGCAGTCCAGCATCGCCGGGACTATCAAGCCTTCCTCGATTGCGATCGCAACGCCGACGTTGATGGCGTCGTTTTCCTGGATGCCTTCTTCGTGGTAGTAGGAGTTGAACTTCGGGTACACCTTCAACGAGTGTACGCATGCTCGGATGATCAGGTCGTTAACGGTGACCCGAACGCCCTCGTCGGCCAAGGTCTGGTTGATCTGCTGCCGCAACGCCATGGCCTGGCTCATGTCGATGTCGGTCGTAACGTAGAAGTGAGGTTTCTCGCTCTTGCTCCGGATGGTTACGCGTGCGATCTGCTGTCTCATTCGCGAGAGAGGAACTAGATCGCCGGAAGGTTCGGATTCGGCCGCCACTTCCGGCGCGATGACTGGCGGCGGCGTAGGCGGCATCGAGGGCGCAGGAGGCGGCTCTGGCGGGGCCGACATAGGCGGAACTCCGGCCTCGACCTCCGGTTCCGGGGCCGCCAACACGTCCTCTTTGACGATGCGACCGCCTGGACCTGTGCCGTCAACCGTCGCGAGATCGATTCCGCGCTCCTCGGCGATCTTGCGCGCTGCCGGGGTGGCGAATGTCCGCCTGTCGTCCGGTGAAGGAACGACCTCTTGGCCGCCGTTGGCCGGGGGCGCGTGTGCAGGGGCCTCCAACGGGATCGCGGCACTCTCCGGCTCGGCCTCGGCCACGGGTTCGGCCTCGGTCTCGGCCCCCATCTCGGCAGGACCGTCCACCGCTTCGTCGGCGGGCGCCGGTTCGTCGCTTGGAATGGGATCGGCGGGGGCTTCGTCTTCCGCGCCGACGACGGCTATCACCTGTCCCACGGGCACCACAGTGCCCTCTGGCGCAACGATCCTGTGCAGGATGCCGGCGGCGTAGGATTCGAATTCTACGACGGCTTTATCCGTCTCGATCTCCGCGATCGGCTCTCCCAACTCTACACTGGCGCCCTCGTCCTTGAGCCATCGGACGACGGTGCCTTCTTGCATGTCGTAACCCATCTGGGGCATGGTGAGGTCAGTGGCCATTGGAAACCCCCATATTTGCCTAAGAGAACCGATAATTGATTGTCGAGATGTGGTTCGACAGGCTCACCGCGAACGAAAGAACGTTCGCCCTGATCCCGTCGAAGAGTGCGCCGCCTACTGCCTGGTCTTGTCCGAGGCGTTTACAGGCCCAGTTGCTTTTCGATCGATTGCAGAACCCGCTCGGCGTTGGGTATCGTTGCCGCCTCGAGTGTTCCGTTGTAGGGCGTCGGGACATCGGCGCCGCCGACCCGGACAACCGGTCCGTCCAGGTAGTCGAAAGCCTGCTCTTGGATCGAGCTGGCGATCTCTCCGGCGAACCCGCCCGTCTTCCAGGTCTCCTCGACGACGACGGCCCGGCTTGTCTTCCTGACCGATTCGACGACCGTGTCCATGTCCAGCGGCCGGAGCGTGCGCAGGTCGATCACCTCGGCCTCTTTGCCGCGTTCAGCTAACAAGTCGGCGGCTTGCGTGGCTATGTGCGCCATGCGTCCGTACGCGACCAGGGTGATGTCCTGCCCGAACCGCGTCACGTTTGCCTTGCCGAATGGCACGTCGTAATACTCCGTCGGAACATCGCCCCTGGAACCGTAGAGCAGCGCGTGCTCCGCGAAGATGATCGGGTTCACGTCTTTACGGGCCGTCCTTAGCAGGCCCAGCGCATCGTAGGGCGTCGACGGAACCGCGACTTTGAGTCCCGGCACGGAAGCGTACCACCCCTCGAAGCTCTGGGAGTGAGTCGCCGCGAGCTGGGCGCCGCCGCCGGTTACCGTTCGGATGATCATCGGCACCTTGAACTGGCCGTTGGACATGTACGGCAGCTTGGCGGCATGGTTGATGATCTGGTCCATGGCCAGCAGCGAGAAATTTATGGTCATGATCTCGACGATCGGCTTCAGACCGGCGAGGGCCGCCCCGACCGCCGCTCCGACGAAACCCGATTCCGAGATGGGCGTGTCGCGGACGCGCCTCGGGCCGTACTTCTCGAGGAACCCTCGGGTGACTGCGTAGGCGCCGTCGTAAGCGCCTATGTCTTCGCCCATGAGGAGTACGTTGTCGTCCTCTTCGATCGCCTCACGCAAACCCTGCGCGATGGCTTCCCTGAATATCATGTCTGCCAACGGAACGCTCCCGCGCTATGAGTAGATGTTGTCGAAGAGAGTGTCCATGTCGGGCTCTGGGCTGTTGAGCGCGAACTGCACGGCGTCTTCGATGGTAGTGTCGACTCCGGCGTCGATTTCGGCGAACTCATCGTCAGAAATGAGACCCTCGCCTCGGGCGAACGCTTTGAACCGCTCGATGGGATCGCTGACACGCCACTCGTCGACTTCGGTCGTCTCGCGGTAAGCGACCGGGTCCGCCATCGAGTGGCCGCGGTATCGGTACGTCATCGCTTCTAGAAACACCGGGCCGCCGACGTCGCGGATGCGCTCGGTCGCCTCCGCGGTCGCCTGACGGACCGCCATCAGGTCCATGCCGTCGATCTGGACGGCGGGTATCTTGTAGTGATCCGCGACCTTGAAGATGTCGCGGCCCGCGGCGTGGGTCCGGTCGACGTGAGTTCCCATGCCGTACAAATTGTTCTCCAGGAAAAAGATCACAGGCAAATTCCAAACCGAAGCCAGGTTCAGCGATTCGTGGAACTCGCCTTCGTTGACCGCTCCGTCCCCGAAGAAGCAAAGCACTGCGCCGTTCTCGCCCTTGTGTTGAATGGCCAGGGCAAGGCCCACGGCGATGGGAATCTGTCCGGCGACGATGGCGTGGCCGCCCATGAAGTTGAGCCCGGCGTCGAACAGATGCATCGAGCCGCCCTTGCCGCCGCTGCTGCCGGTGGCCTTGCCGCACAGCTCGGCCATGGCCACTTTCGGCTCCATCCCCCGAGCGAGGGCGTGGCCGTGGTCGCGATAGTGGCCGATCACGTAGTCGTTCGGCCCCAGCGTGGACACGGCCCCGACCGCGATGGCCTCTTCGCCGATGTACAGGTGCAGGAAACCTCGGATGTGGCTTTGCATGTACAGTCGGGCGGCGGCCTCCTCGAAACGGCGAATGAGCACCATTTGCCGGTAGAGCCCGCTCACCTCACTCTTTTCGATATTCGGCGCCAGCTTCATTGCGGACCTCTGTGAATTACGATCGCCGACACGTTCCCGAGTCGGACGATGACTTATGTGACGTTAATTGTTTTCCGGGTGGGCTTGAAGGCCGAGTCCACCGCTTGCACCGATGCTCTGGCCCTTGAGGGCCAAGCCCATCTACCGCTACGCGGTCAAACGTGAATCGCTTCGCCCTGGGCTGCCAAGGCAGCCTCCTTGATCGTCTCCGAGATCGACGGATGCGGATGAACCAGCCAGCCGAGCTCGGCAGTCGTGCCTTCCAACAGTCGCGTCATCGCCAGCTCGCCCAGCAATTCCGTGACCTCTGCGCCGATCATGTGGCCGCCGAGGATTTCGCCGATCTCTTCGTCGACAACCAGCTTCACGAACCCTTCAGACGCGCCGAGGGCCAACGCTTTGCCGCTGGCGATGAACGGGAACTTGCCGATCTTGACCGCGTGGCCCTGCTCGACGGCCTGGGCCTCTGTCAGGCCGAAGCTGGCGACCTGGGGTTTGCAGTAGATCGCCCTGGGCATCAGCGTGTAGTCGAGCTCCGGCGGATCCAGACCCGCGATGGTCTCGACGGCGGCGACACCCTGGGCCGACGCCACGTGGGCGAGCAGCAGCTTGCCGGTGACGTCTCCGATCGCGTACACGTTGGCTACGTTGGTCTGCATCCTCTCGTCTATTTGGATGAAGCCTCGGTCGGCATCGATTCCCGCTGCATCCAAACCGATGTCGTCGATATTTCCCTGAACTCCGACGGCCACCAGCACGCGGTCGCAGTCGATTGTCGAGGCAGCGCCGCCTGCCGTCACCGACACGTGCGCCTCGTCGCCGGTCACGGCGATGCCGTCGACCGTCGCCCCGGTCATGAAAGTGATGCCCTGACGCCGGAAAGATCGCTGCAACTGTGCCCCGATCTCTACATCCTCATTCGGGATGAGGCTCGGAAGCAACTCGACGATGGTCACCTCGGCTCCGTACGTGTTCCAGATATGGGCGAACTCGCAGCCCGTCGCGCCGCCGCCCACGATCACCACGCGCTCGGGAATCTCTCGCGATTCGATGGCCTCGCGGCTCGTAATCACGATTCTGCCGTCGATGGGAAGCGACGGTATGTTTCGCTGTCGCGCTCCCGTGGCGATGATGATGTTGTCGGCGGTCAACCGCCGTCCGCTGTCGGTGATCTCGACGGTCGAAGCGTCGACCAGCTTTCCGTTGCCCTGGACATGCTCGACGTTGTTCTTCTTGAGCAGCATCCCGACGCCGCGTGTCAGGCGACCGACCACCTCGCGGCTTCGGTCGACCGCCTTGCCGTAATCAGACTCGACGTTGCCGACGCTGATGCCGTAGTCGTCGGCGTGTTGGACCAGATCGAGTACCTCAGCGTTTCGGAGCAGCGCCTTGGACGGGATGCAGCCCCAGTTCAGGCACACTCCGCCGAGGGCGTCCCGCTCGACGATGGCGGTCCGCAATCCAAGCTGCCCGGCGCGAATCGCCGCAACATAACCGCCCGGCCCGGACCCCAACACAATAACGTCGTAATCTGACAAACGGCAACCTCGGAAAGCAGCAGGATTATCGGCGTCGCCACCCCTGATCAACGCCAACCTCAATTCTACACCATCGCTCAGTCACGGTAGTAGGAAATCGAAGGTCACGTTTCCGCCTGCTAGCGCCTATCGGGGGCCGATCACACCCTCCCTTCCGTCCCTGTGGTCCCTCGCGTCGCTTCGCCGCGCTCGGCACAAACACAAAACGACACGCGTGCTCACGCGCCCCTCACGCGCACGCGGGCGCCCGCCTTGACATCGGCTTTGCCATCCGCCTACCATATTTCTAGGAGCCGAGGTAGCTCAGTTGGTAGAGCACAGCACTGAAAATGCTGGTGTCGTCAGTTCGATTCTGACCCTCGGCACCGCAGACGGTCCGTCGACTGCGTCACGAGCACACCTCAGGCGCGACGAGGACGCATAGCAGCGAGCGGGAGTAGCTCAGTGGTAGAGCACTTCCTTGCCAAGGAAGATGTCGGGGGTTCAAATCCCCTCTCCCGCTCCACCCCACGCAAGACGAAAGAACAGGCTTCACCAGAAGTCTGGATCGAAAACCAGGCTGCAAGCAGAAGGAAGGTTCGCACGTTGATCTATGTCGCTATCGCCGAACACACCCCTGCCCAGTGCCTAGGCTCTAATGAGGAGGTCTTGGCCATTGTTGGCCAAGCCATGCCGAAGATTCCGGACCTGGAACAAAAACACAACGTCAAGAATCTAGGAATGCACGTCATGATCAGCTCTCACAAGACGGTGATGATTTTGGACGCGCCTAGTTTCGAGGCGGCGGAGATGGTGCTGCTCGAATCTGACTTGGTCAAATGGAACACCGTGGAGCTGAGCCAAGCCTACACGCCGGAACAGGCGATGGCCCTGACCATGGGGACGGACTAGGCAGAGCAGAATCAGCCCTAGTGAATGATTTCGTCGGCGCTCATATCTCCTCTTCTGCGCTGCACTCTACATCGTCGCCCTGCGTCACTGCGTTCATCGCTCGCGTAGCATCGGTCTTCGCAAGCCTGGCTCGCGGCTCCCAGTCGAACGCGTCGTTCAACGCGCGGCCGCCATCGCTTGCGTCATGAGACGATAATCCGTGGACCAACTCGACGACCAGACGATCCAGATAGTCATTGGCGTAGTTGCCGTGCTCGTCTTGTTCGCGCTGCTCAGGCGTATGCTTCGTCGCAAGCCCAAGAGATCGGAGTCGAACAAGAGGCGGCGCAACACGAGCCGCCCCTCAGATCGTCGATCCCAGGGCAGGGGAGGGCGATCAACGCGCCAGTCGTCCGACGACTGGTTGGATCTGGCTCAGCGGGCCAAGGTGAAACCCGCGCGAAGCCCCGACCGCGAAGTCAGCCGCGTCGCAAAAGCCTCCCCGGGCGCATCGATACCGCTCGCGTGGGGACCCGTCGAGCAACGGATCGAACGGGCAGCCGAGCGACTCGGCGCCGACCCGGACGACCTCGACTCGACTGTCGACCAACTGCGATACCTCGAATCCAACAGCCGCCTGAGCGACGAGCAAGCCAACCTGCTGCACAGGATGCGGCAGCTCCGCAATCGCGCCGCCCACGGCGATCTGTCGTCCGACGAACTCGACCGCGACGCAGCCCGGGCGTATGGTCGTGTCGCCAAATCACTGACCGGTATGCTCGACAAGCTCAAGCGCTGACACCACCCCTGGTTGGGCGCCGGACCCGATGGCTGCACACGGTCGCTGCTGATACAATTGCGCCCTCGACCGATCCGGTGGCTTGGCCTAACGGCCACCTTGTCCGTTCGGCCTGAGCAACCTTAT